>JAEXTI010000039.1 GCA_023406965.1 Chloroflexota bacterium | reverse complement strand
CGTCATCGGGGTGCGCAACTCATGGCTCACGTTAGCCACAAACTCGGACTTCAAGCGGTCCACCTGCACCTGATGCGTGATGTCGCGGAAAATAGAAACCGTACCCAGGAACTGTGAACGGTAGAATACCGGCGCAAGATGCACGGCAATGACCAGCCCATTATCCAGCTCAAATTCATCGGCAAATGTCTCGCCGTCATATTCAGCCGGTGCTTCTGACCAGTTGCGAATGGTGCGCATCCAGGCCGAGCCCGATTTGCCAAACAGCCCGGCAAACAATTCCAGCGGCTGTCCGATCAAATCATTGCCACGCAGTTCCAGGATGGTCTCGGCAGACTTGTTGAACAGGTTGATCCGTCCTTGATCATCGGTCACCACCACCCCGTCTGCCACGGCTTCCAGGATGGCAATCGAGCGGCTGGCCTCGATCTGCTGTTCCCGCAGCATGTTGCCCAGGTGTTCAGACTGATCACGGATCAGGTTGAACAATTCCGCATTATTCAAAGAAATGCCAATCTGCCGGGCAGTGGCTTCGACAAGGTTGATTTGATCGGTTTTGAAGTGATCTTTCTCCCGGTGCATCATGATCAACCCGCCCAGGGCGTCTTCACCCATCACCAGCGGCACTGCCAGCACGCTGCGGTATGCCGGAGCTTGATCACCCGTTGTCACCCAGCGTTCGTCCTGGGTGATGTCATCCAACACCACCGCTTTGCGGTGCCGCGCAACCCACTTGGCAATTTCCCGTTCGAGGCCAAACGTGCGCCCGTTCTTTTCTGCGTCCGAAGCCAGGTTCACTCCAGCACGATACGGCCGCTGCGTGCCTTGCAACATCACCGCCATGCTCTCTTCCGCGTCCAACGATTCGTTGACCACCGACAGCGCCCGGTTGAGCACCAGCCCCATATCCAGGCTGGCCGACAGCTCACCGATGACCCGCAGCAGCGTCTGCATGTTGCTGTGCTCGGTCTTCAACTCCCCGGTGCGCTCTTCCACGCGTCGTTCCAGGAACTCGGTCAGGTTGCGAGTTTCTTCAAAGGAGCGCGCATTTTGCACCGCAATGGCTGCCTGATTGCACACCGTTTGGGCCAGTTCTATCTCCGATGGGGAGAAGCGGCGGTCGTCCGTGCTTTGTATCATCAGCCATCCATGCAGCAATGAGCCGGTCGCCATCGGCACCGCCAGCACCGATTGCACCCCGCGCGGGGCAAAGTATTCATCGCGCAACGAAGTGAGCATCGGTTCGTGTGCCACATCCGCCGTGCTGAACCCACCTTGCGTCTGGTAGAGCCGCTCGAAGATCGGCACATCCAGAATCGCCAGAGGCAGATGTCCGCCGGTCTCCGGAACTTCCTTTTCGATCACAAAATTGGGACCTGGCTCCACCATCACGCAGGCCACCACCGACGCTTCCATGGCATCCAGAATTTGCTGCGAGGTCACCGTTAAGATCTTATCGATCTCCAGGGATGAACTCAGTTCGTCCGACAGGCGGTTGAGCAGGCCCAGGCGCTGCGATCGCTCGTCCAACTCGGTCGCGCGGCGCGAGCTCTCTTCGAACAAGCGTGCGTTCTCCAAAGCCACTGCCGCCTGGCTGGCAAACGTGGTGGCGGCGTTGACGTATTCGTGTGTATAAAAATCGACCTCGCGTTTTTCCATCGCGATCAAACCGATCATCTGTCCTTTGGCGATCAGCGGCAAGCCCAGCCAGGAAAGATAGGTTGGTTCGCTCAAAGCCGGGAAGCGCCGGTCATTGCGCACATCCAGCACCGAGATGGGCTCTCCGGCCTTGACCATATCGCGGAACATAGCGCTGTCTTCCATGTCCACGGTCAGCCCCTCGCGGTTGGTGTCGTCTTCAAAACCCTTGGTCGCTGCCACGGTCAGGTTGTTGCCCTGGCGCAGCCACAAGGTGGCCGTCTCAAAGGGGATGACCAGCTTCAGCAGGTCCAGCAGCGAGACGACCAGTTCTTCCGTCTTCAGGCTGGAGGTGAGAATGCTCGAAACCCGCGTCAGGCTTTGCAGTTGGCTGGCGCGCCGTTCCGACGCGTTGAACAGGCGGGCATTATCCAGGGCCAGAGAGGCCTGTTGGGTAAACGAATAAGCCAGAGCCTCATCTTCGCTGGTGAAGGCGTTGGTCGTATCAAAGTTTTCCAGCATCAACACACCCGAGACCGCATCGCCCATCCGCAAAGGCAGCACCATCGCCGAGAGGGGCAAGCGTCCATTGGTGGCCTTGCGATAGCTCAGCAACTGCTCGGTGGTCAGGTGATACTGGGTGGTGAAGTCCACTTCCGCCGCCCGCACCGGCTCGCCCAGGCGATACACCCGCAGCGGCAGAATACGCCGCGCATCCATCACGTCGCCGGTGGGTGAGAGCAACCCGTAGGTGATATTCAGCATCGAAGCGCTGTCGGTATATCCCATAGCAGACTTGGGCATCAGGCAAGCCTGTTTGTCGTCCCACATTGCCACCCAGCCGGCCTGAGCGGTAGGCAGCACGCCCACCACGCTTTCCACCAGGACGGCCAGAATATTTTCTGCTTTGAGCGTGCCCAGCTTCAAGCTGAACTCCAACAGCAGGTTCACCTCGGTCAGGCGCTGCTGCGTCTCGGTCAACAGCACCAGGTTCTGCATGCCCACCATCACCTGGCGGCCCAACTGCTCAAAGATGCGCTTGTCCTCTGCCGAGAAGGCCGGCAGCGTCCGGCGGCCAATCAACATCACCGCGCGCTGCAGGTTCTTATCCACGCCCATCACCATGACGATCAGGCTGCGCGCTTCCAGGCTGTTCAACAGCGGGTTATTATGCCAATCGGGGTGGTTTTCCAGATTGGCCACCAGCAACACGTCCACTTCGCGGTTCTTGGGCTCTTGCAGCATCTGGCGCAAGGGGTTGCGCTGTCCAAACAGCGCATCTGGGTTTGCTCCGGCAGGAATATTGCCAATCACTTCCACCAGCCGCAGGCCGTTGGGCGTTTGCTCGGCAATGAAGGCCATCTGCATGGCAAAGCGGCTGAGCAGTTCGTTACACAGCACCTGCAAAATTTTGTCGGTGTCGGGTTGCCCGCTGGCCAGCGCGCCAATTTCCAGCGAAGCCCTCACCCGCTCAACGCGGCGGTTGAGGCTCTGCAAGGCCACGGTCTGATCCAAATCCTTGCGCAGCATCACCGGCAGGTTGTCGCGAGTGGCTTCCACCGTCTGCCGCAACCGCACCGAATCCAATTCCAGCCGCTCCACCTGGCCTTCCAGCCGGGAAATGCGGAAATGATTTTCGATCATCAACGCGGCTTGGATGCCAAAAATTTCCAACGCTTCAAAGGTCGGCCGGTCGGGGCGACGCCCATCGGAAGGCGAATCCACACTGATCATGCCGATGGGGTTGCCCGCCGAGTCCGAGAGTGGCATGAGCAAGAAGTCGTTTTCGTTCCAGGCATCCCGCCCGCTGATCGGGCTGCTATAGGGCAGGGTCACCGAATACAACTCGTCTGGTAGAGCAGGCAGTTTGTCGGAAGGAATGAAGTACACATTTCCCACCTTGAACTGCGGATCCATCAACGATTGCAAGGACTCCCAGTTTTGCTCGTGCGCTTGCAGTTCGGCCCAATTTTCCGCCGGCACCCCCGTGGCGCACACCCGCCGCAACATGCCGGTTTCGGGGTCGTTGGCGCTGATCACGTTCACCGTGAAAGGCGTCGCCTGCTGAATGGCCGAGCTGATCGCCAGAAGCGACTGCTCGAGAGGCAGTGACGGGCGCAGCATTTGCGAGATTTGCATCAACTCGGTCAGCGTGTCCAGCTCGCGTTTGAGCAGTGCGCTGCGTACAGCCTGCTCCTCATACTGAATAGCATTGCCAAGCGCCACAGCCGCCTGCACTGCCAGCGACTGAACAATCTCCTGGGCCAACCCGTCAAACAACCCCGCCTCGGTCGCATGTAAAACGATCAAACCGGCCGGATTGCTGCGGTACATGATCGGTGTGAATAGGCTGCACACAACGCCCTCATGGGGCGGCAGGTTTGCTTCACCGCTATACTCTTGCACCCGGTGGCTCGTACCTACTTCAAGCATCATCCGGTCGACTTCTTCTGCTGGTCCGGTCAACCCTTCACCCGCCGAATATTTGACCTCCAGGGGGTGGTCTTTGGGCAGGGTCATATCAAACAAAACCACTTTGCCGCAAGGCGCGCCGCTGATGCGCAAAGCCTCTTCATACACCAGATTCGCCAGAACCTGCGGGTCTTGCGTGTTGGTCAAACCACGACTGATCCGACCGATAGATACCATCTGGTCCACTCGCCGGCGCAATCCCTCATCGGTCTGTGTTCGCAGGTAATCCTGCTCCACCACGCCTGCCAGGTGGCCCGCCGCGGTTGCCATCATCTGCACATCGGCATTGTCGAAGAAGTTCGCTTGCCGGCTGGCAAACAACAACTCGCCCACTCCCTCGTTGCGCACTACCAGCGGCACCACTACCATCGATTCGATCTCCAGCCTCTGGATCAAATTCTGGTAGAACGGCACCACCGGGCGCGCCTGCTCTTCGCTGGCGCTTTCCAGGCGCAGAGTGTGCTGAGAATCACTCACCGTGAAGGGGAACTGCGGGTCGTCGGCCAGCAGGCTGGTTTCCCGGTCGGGTAAATCGGTCGAAACACCGAACAGCGAGCCCTTGTGCAGCGCCAGTTGCGTGCGAGCCTGATCGATCAAGAACACCGCCGCCACGTCGACGTGCAGCAAACGCACCAGTTCATTGGTGGAAAACTGTAGCACCTCGTCCAGGCTGGCCACCGACCCAGCCAAGCTAACAATCCGGCGCAGCGCTTCGGCGCGCTGAGCCCGCAGCCGTGACTGCTGCACCAGAGAAGCATTCTCAATGATCGAAGCCGATTGGTTGGCCACGATCATCAATAAATGCAATTCCGACTGGGTGAAAGTGTCACCTTCCAGGTGGTTAGAGACCTGCAAGTACCCCATCATCCGCCCGCCGGAATTCAACGGCACCAGCACCGTATCGCGCAGGCTGGCTGCCTGGGCCAGGTAATCCAGGCCCAGAGTCTCCCACTGCGGGTCGTCGGCTGCGTTCTCGGTGATCAACACATCCTGATCCAGCAGGGTTTGTTCCGCGGCACTATTCGGCAGAATGGGGGTGCGATACAGCTCCACAAACTGATCGGGCAGCCCGTGAAACGGAACCTGTCCTTCCAAAACGCGCTGGCTTTCGTTGTAGATCAAGAAACCAACGATTTTCACCTGGATGAGCGGAGCGATGCTTCCCACCAGGCGTGAATACAGGCTCTTGGGGTCGCGAACCGAACTGAACGCCTGCGCCACCTGGGCCAGCCCGCTCAATTCCGCAGCCCGGCGTTTTTCCTCGCGGAAGAGCAGCGCATTGTGTACGGCAATGGACGCCTGTCCCGAAAGTAGCCGTACCATAGCCAGGTCCTGCTCGCGGAAGGAGCCCGGGGTGCGCGAGCCCAACTCCAGCGTGCCCACAAAATCATCCCCTGCCAAAAGCGGGATGCCGATAAATGAACGGACGCCCATCGTCCGTGACGTTGGGCGCAAATCAGTGCGAGCTTCCGTGTTAGGAATGAGCAGCGGCTGGCGTTCACGGTACAGGTAACCCGCGTAGCCGTCCGAAGGCAGGTAACGGTCTGTACCCTGCTCCAGGCTGCGCTCCCCGCCCGCCAATCCCGTGAAGCGGTAGGGAACCATGGACTGGGTTTCATTGTCCCAAATGGTCAGTTCCATGAAATCGGCCGGGATGAGTTTTTCAACATTATCCAGCACCGCTCGAATGGCATCGTCCAAATCCAGGCTGGCAGCCATTTCCTGGTTCAACTCGGTAAAGGTTTTCAGCGCCTGCCCGCTCAGGCTCGATTCAGCATCAATCAATTCCGCAGCCAACTCGGGAAAACGCAGCGAAACCAAAACGGCAGGCGTATCGGGAAGCTGAAGGCGGTACGAGGTACCTTCAGCCATGCGGCCGTCCAGCACAAAACGAGCCTGGCCCTCTTTGGCACACAACTCTATAAAAGCCTCGGCAGGTCGGATACGACGGATCAACCGCTCGAGGTCCGGAATTTCGCCGCTTTGCAAGGCAAACGCCTCGCGGGCGCGCTGATTGATCGAACGAACCCAGCCACCTGATTGAACAATCAACACTGCGTCGGCGTTTTCGTTCAGGCCTGTTTCGGCTGCCAGCACGTCCGATTCAGACTGAGGCCGCATACCGGGAATCGTTCGCAGTAACAGTCGGGCCGCCACAAAGAACAGCAACCCGACCACTGCAAAGACTATTCCCAATACCAGCGCATCATTACCAATCATGGGACCATTAATAGGTAAACCTTAAGCGTCTTAGGCCGCCGCGGCATCCTGGCGGCGCTCATCTGCAGCCAGTTCCGTAATTTCACGGATGTCGGCGAACACATGGGTGGCGGGTGAGACTTTGCCCACTGCCAGAGTCATCAAAGGCGTTTGTTCCACCTTCCCCGTTTCATCCGGAGCGAGGATGAAACCTTGCTGGCGATCCATAAAGTTGTAGTGAGTCTGAACTTCTTCTTTGAAACGGGCTTTCAGGCGCTGCTTGAGAGCATCGGAGCGTTCGTGGGTGGTGAGGATCACAAAATTGTCGCCCCCGGCGTGCCCCAGGAAGTCGTTGCTGGTTCCCAACTCGTCGATCACCTCGCCCAACAGCATCGCCGTGAAGCGCAGAACATCATTGGCAGCGATGAAGCCGTACAAATTCTTGAAGGGTTCAAAAGAATTGATGCGCACATCCATGAACGACCAACCTTGCGGCTGGCGAATCAAGTGGCGCAGTTGGTCCTCGATCATCCGCCCGGCAGGTAGGCCGGTTTGCGGGTCGGTCAGGCTCTCGCGCTCCGAGCGGGCAATGGCGTTTTGCACCCTCAGCTTGAGTTCGTCAATATCAAACGGCTTGGTGATGTAGTCATCCGCGCCCAATTCCAGGCCTTGCAGCCGGTCGCTGCGCTCATCCTTTTGCGTCAGGAAGATCACTGGAATGTGACTGGTTCGAGTGGTCGTTCGGAGCTGCCGGCATACTTCATAGCCGTTGATATCTGGCAGCATGATATCCAAAACGATCAAGTGCGGCATGCTCTGGCGGGTTTTCTCCAGGGCGTCACCGCCGCGCAGGGCCGTTTCGACGTCATAACCCTGGCTGGAGAAGTAAATCCGCAGCATATTTGAAATATCATTGTCATCTTCTACGATCAAGAGTCGGGCTTTACCCATCTGACTACCTCCCAGCAAAAATCGCTCCCGAAATATCTAGGCTCCCCAGGAATCAGCAGGCTGAAACTCGACTGCGACGGCAATTCCAAGAGGACAAATATCTATGAAGGGCACTATATTATTCTATTCAGAATTGAAGGATAAGTAAACGATTTTCACTCCGCCTCTCAAAACTGTTATGTATTTGTTAAGCGCAGAAACGCAAAAATCAGGCTGGCGCTGATAATCCCACACGCGCTAACCTTCTGGCTTGCCTTCCAAATCGATCACCAACTTTCTCCGCCGCCTTCGCCCGGGCGTGGATACAATCGGGAATGCAAATTAGCGACTGACAAGCCCAAATGGTCGCTATCCTCGTAATAAATATCCCGGTCGATTACCCGGCGATCCTTGGAAGAAAACAGCACCACATCCGACTCGATCATGCGTGCCGGGAACACAATCATGCCTGCCCCAATGCGGCAGTTGTGGCCAATGCAACCGCCCAACACCGGACGATTGGATGGGCGCAGCGCGCCGTTGCCATCTCGCGCCTTGATCTCTGCCGAAAGCAGGTTGAAATCGGTCCAGGTAGAACCCGCTCCAATAAAAGAGTTGCGTCCCACCACGCACATTTGCAGGCAGGTGTTCTGCGCAACCAGGCTGTTATCCATGATAGATGTCATGAAAGTGGATGCGCGAAACGGCAAAAACGTGCCGTCGCCGATCACCGAAAGCATCAACTGGCAGCCCTGTGAAATATTCACATTGTCACCAATGATACAGTTTTCAATCACCGCATTGGCTCCAATGGTCACGTTATCGCCGATGGTGGTAGGCCCGTGAATGACCGCGTCTGGATCAATAACACAGTTACGTCCCACCTGCACCACCTGAGAGCAGTTCAGCACTTGCCGCCCTTCATACAACGCCGCGGCAAGCACCTTCAATTTAAAGCCCAGGTCGCGGTCCAGGCGCTCTTCAAAGCGCGCACCGCGTCCAAATAAACCAAACACCGTGTCTGCAATGAAAATATGCACCCACGAATCAATCGCAATCAGGCTGCGCAAAGGCACCTGATACACCAGATCGCCCTGGTTCGATGCCATGTACAGCGGCACATGGTAATAACCCACCTCGCGCGCCAGCAGATCGATGACCAGCGGTTCGGCGCCCGGCTCGGGGCCGTTCGGGTAATACCATAAATCTGCCAGGTATAAATCCCCGGCAGGTGTGTAGGACAGAGAAAGCGGCAGAATGTGCTCGCGAAAAGCCGGATCTTTGCTCGAAAAAGCCGCCCGCACCGGCCCGCTGCTTTTTTGAGCTTCGGTGATGAAGGCCTGAATATAGCCGCTGTCGAAGAAAAGGTTGTCGCGGTAAGCAATACAGGGCTCGCGCGTCTGCGGCATCGGCGCCCCCGCGGGCAGTTCCAGCTCGTGCGTGGTATAAGGCGCCAGCACATCCCGCTGATTGAGCCACAACGGCTTGTTCAGCACGCGCAGGTCGCGCGCCGGCTCGTTGAAAGGGACAATAGAGCGTTTGGACTGTAAGATGATTTTTAACATGGCGGCTTAATCCAGCGGCTTCATATCAATCGTAAACAGGCAGTGCTCTGCCCCATCGGCGGCGCATTCCACCTCGCGCACCCGGTAAACCCGGCCGCTGCCCGCCCAACTCGTGAACTCTTGCAGTGTTCCGGCGATCAAAGGACACAGCGGGGCAACACTCAAACGGTCGCGGTCAAACCGCATCGTCCACTGTCCGTCGGCCCGCCCAACTTCCACAGGTAGGCCCGTTTTCTCGCCCAGCGCCTCTACAATGCGGGTTAATCCTGTCCAAATCCGCTTCCCCGATGGCAGCAGCCGGAAAGATACATCCATCAGGCCGGCTTCATCTCCCCAACGCTTGAGGCCCTTGCGGAAACCCGCCCGCCCCACACGCAGCGCCAACCCTTGTGCTGCTGCCTGCCCATATTCCTTTTCCATCATCTCATGAACGTGCAGCAACTCGCGGTGCAGGCCAGGCTCGGCCTCGTGTTTCACGCGCGTTTGCGCCTGTTCAAACAACCCGCGGGCTTCATCCAGCCCCAATATCTCTTCGGCGCCCTCCAGTATGACGGCGCGAAATTCTTCAACCAGGTTGGCAGAGTTTGGGAATGAGGTCATGGCTGTGGCGTTTGCGGCTGCTGTGTGGGCAATGGCTGTGGTTGTGGCTGCGGCTGCTGTTGAGGGACAGGCTGGGGCAGTGGCGCATCCAGGAAGTCTTTGAGTTTGGGCATAAAATCCTTGGGTTCGTCCATCATGATGAAATGTCCAGCCTTGTGAAAACGCTCGATGCGGGCGTGAGGCACCCCCGCCAGCAGCGGCTGCCACTGCTTGGGATGGACGATGTTATCCCGGTCGCCGTACATGCCCATCACGGGCACCTGAATTTGATTTAAATTGGGGCGCAAATCGGTGCGCCGCAGCGTGGCAATACTGATCAGGAACGATTTCAACGTCAACTTGGTCAGGTCGCTGTCCATCATCGCCGGAAAGCGCGGATCGCTGCATATAAAAGGAGAAGCCACGCGCATGGCGGCTCGAAATATGCCAAAAGCCCTGAACAACAGCCAGGCAATGGGGCGAGTGCCTGCGAATTTGAGCGGCAAAGCCAGCGAAGACCCGGCGATCGGCGACCCAATAACCGTCACCTTCGATACCCGCTCGGGATACTTCATTGCCACCGACAGGCTCACCGTTCCACCCATGCTGTGCCCGACCAGCGGCGCCTTAAAGATGCCCAGTTTATCCATAAACTGGTCCACCATGCTGATGTAGTCTGAGACGGTAAAGGTCTCGATTTTCCTGCCCGATTCGCCAAAACCCCAGAAATCCATCGCATAGGCGCGATAATACTGGCCAAGGAAGGTCATGGTCTCTTGCCATAAACCCCACGATCCAAGCCACCCGTGTAAGAGGATGACCGGCCGCCCCCGCCCATAAACTTCGTAGTGGACAATGCCTTGATCGGTCGTGATCGAGGACAACTTATAGAATGAGGCCAGCGAATTAAGACTGGCCTTCCTCCATTTCAGCAAGAATCGAATACAACAATTCCAAAAGAACGGTCTTTACACTATCTCGTTTTTGCGCAACGCATGGCATAAACTTTACTTTCGGATCGAGCCGCAGCGCCACCCGCATATCTTCCAAATCCCAGGCGTCCGGCATATCCTGCTTGTTCGCAGCCACCACATAGGGCGTGGGGGCATAAGCGCGGAAGGTCTGCAAAATGCCCCGCGCCTCGCGGAAGGTCTCTGGCCGAGTGCTATCCACCATCACAATAAAGCCCAGCATGCCCTCGGACAAAATCTCCCACATAAAGTCGAACCGTTTCTGACCAGGCGTGCCAAATAGATACAGCACCAGGTCATCATCCACCGTAATGCGGCCAAAGTCCATCGCCACGGTGGTGGTCTCTTTCACCTTTTCGGCTTCCGAACTGATCTTTCGCTCGGTTGCCACCACATCGATCTCACTCACCGACCGGATGAACGCCGTCTTGCCTGCGTTGAAAGGTCCTGTGACTACCATTTTTACTGTTTGCATAAGAATTCCTTCCTCTCCATCGCAGGTTTACAACGAGCGGATCCGGCCAATTAATTTGTTGACCAATGACTTTTGTTCGTCTTTGTTCTGGGTTGGGAACTGTCGCCCCGGCTGCGCCACGGGGGTCCCCTCAGCTCGCACCAGTTCCACCAGTCCCGCCTGAAGCAGGCTGTAAATTACCCGGCGGATTTCCAAATCGTTCATCTTTGCTGCCCGCGCAATCATGCGAATCGAGTTCTTCGGGCTCACATACGACACAACCCGCCACTCCTCCACGCTCAAGTTCACGCTGCGCAGATTGGTGCCGGGGCGCTCCGTAAATTTCATCGCCATGTCCAGGCTGGGGATTTCCTCTTGCAACTGCTCCCACTCACGCAGTTGCCGCGAACCTTCGATGATCAGGTTTTCCAGATCAACCCGCACGGTGATCTTGCCATCCGGCGGGTAAATATCCTGTTCAAACTTAAAGAACCCCTCAACCCAGGTGAACAGCCGCCGCACAATCTCGGTAAAGTGCACCTGCAAGCTGTTCAAGATATCATCTTGCGATAGATACCCCGCGTTGATCAACAGCAGCCCCAACTCCTTATCGCTCATCTGGCTGGTGCGTTGCTTCAACAACTGGTATTGGCTTTGTGATATCTTGCGGGTCGTATGCAAAATAGAAGCCAGGCTGCCATCGTCCTGTCCCAATTGAGCATACGCAAGTTTACCCTGGCGAAACGTAATTTTTGCTGTTTCCCCCGGGCCCTCGATGACCAACAGCCCGCTCTTTTGGGCCAGGTTGATCAAATTCAATAGCTGTGTAATTGTGAAATCGCGAAGATTACCTTTTAACGCCATTCTGGCCTCAATTTAAATCGGAGGGCTTCTTTGGAGATTATACCTGTAAGAAAAATTAGCGTCAATCAGACAAACCTTACAACTTCCATGCAGTTCTTTCCGCCCTCCCCCACCCACGCGGCCTCCCCTTGATTTCCGAATAAATTGATACTCCCCATCGTTTTCTCATAGTCGTTTGACAATTTTGCGTTTCACATCCATAACCATTCTCATACAGAGCGATCTTCTCCTGCTCCCTCTCCCCCCGGGAGAGGGCAGGGTGAGGGTGTTTTTCTGAATTTGAGAAACCCTGTTGACACCCTCTTCCCCTTCTGGCTGAGAGGTTCCCACATCTGGTACAATACGCCCTATGGAAAAAAAGCCTACCCCCCGCCGGGCCGGCGCAGTCTTGTTGGGCATTCTGGCCCTCCTCCTGCTCGCCCTGCTGGTCTACCAAATCCCCCCCGTTCGCGCTCGCCTGAATTGGCGGGCCGAACTGGCCTCTGCCTACGTGCGCGGTGTGTTTGACCCCGTCGAACCGCTGCCCACGCCCCGGGTGGTTGTTCAGTCTATGCAGACTGAAACCCCCGCTGCCACCGCCACCCCCTCGCCCACCCCTCAGCCCACCGCGGAGCAGCCTTCGCCCACCCCCACCATCACCCTCACGCCCACCGCCATCCCCAAC
>JAEXTI010000003.1 GCA_023406965.1 Chloroflexota bacterium | reverse complement strand
TCCAAATCGGCCTGCGAATACCAGCGATAGCCGCGCCCATCCCGGATGGAGCGGGCCAACATATCGTACTGGTACATATCGTCCAGGGCAATTGGATATCGAATAAAGATCAACGCTACGACCAGGTGCAGCAAAAGAGAACCGGCAAACAATAAAAACAAAGCATTGGAAAATGTCGCCAGCTTAGTCTGCGCTGTCGGCCAAAACCCGGGGCGCGTTGAAACAGAAGCGCTGCTCATTGAGAAAGCCTCCCTTGATTCGGATCGGTTATTTCACAGTGAATCTATATACACTGCCCGCAAACAGGCAGGCAAGTATTAGCGTCGGTTCACTTTTCGATGACTGGAATCAACCGGTAATCAGGCGCCTTCGGGAAGCTCCCCCCAACAATACACCCAAAAGTAGCCCTTGCAACAAATAAGGGATCAGGAAAAAGAAAACTAACCCTGCTGCGCCTGTCAAAAAAATATCCTGTGTCGCGCTTTTTACCACATAGCTTTGCAGCAGAGATGCGGAAAGGCGGTTCAAGAAGAAACCAGCCAGGAAGGCAAGGCTAGAAATAGAACTCCAGCGCAGCAAACCGCGCCAGGTACCGTGCGCCGCCCCAAGGAACAAGCCAAAAATGATCCCCTGGAGGATGGGGCACAAGAAAGGCATAAAGAATTCCCAGCCAACCCCGCTTGTCTGCGGCGAAAAATGAAACAGCCTGCGGAACATTCCTTCGCCAAGCGTGTTCGCAAGCAGAAATCCCACCGCGCCGCACACAGCAAAGGTCTTCATCCTCTCGGGCTCAACGGCGCTCGCAATTGCCAAACCAGTTACGCCCCCCACCGCCGCCAGGATCAGGATAGTCATCAGGGAGTGAAACAGATGATCCTGACCCTCAAAAATCCCATTCGCTAACCCAAACAGTCCAAAGCCAATGGTGAAAGCCAGAACAAAGTTTTGCCGCCCCGATTTCGCCTCCAGGTGCTGAGAGATGATGCTGCTGGGCGCATCCAGGTATTCGCGCAGCAAGAAGGAGCCTGCTGCCCGCAGCCCGCCTTGGCGTGTTTTTTCTTCCAGAACATCGCCGAAGATCGCCGTCATCTCGCTGCCAAAGCGTTTTTGATAGGCTCGCGGATAGAAGACCAGGCTGGCACGGTAGATCAGAGTCGCAGCCCGCGTCCACAATTGGCGGTAGGCGGTTTTCATCGCTTACGCCTCCCCTGGGTTCATGGACAGCGCCAACTGAACGACATCCTTCATTCGAGTAACCTCGGCATTGAAGACCTCTCTACCCAGGTCCGTTAGCTCATAATCCTTCCGCGCTCGGCTGTTTTCACCCTCCTCCTCTTCGCCATTTCGCGCAATCCATTGTTGGTCCAACAGGCGTTTGAGCGCGCCGTAAAGCGTGCCTGTGCTGAACGTGATGCGCCCCCGGCTCATCTGGTTAACGCCTTTCATGATGGCATAGCCGTGTTTAGGTCCTGTTGACAGGCACAAGAGGATAAAGAAAGTTGCTTCCGTCAGCGGAAGGGAGCTATTTGTGTCCACGAGGATCCTTTGAAGGCAAGATAAATATGTCGTTATACGCCATGTCGCACAACGACATAATAACATCTTTCCACATGAGAGTCAAGCGGGATTGTGATGACAGGGTCGTCTTCGTTAGAAACAGCTATAATCTACGATACATCTTCTAGGAGACGACCACAATGACCATAACCGTCGAGCAATGGGACAGTTTCGAACACGCCTTTCATTCCACTGACGCCGGCAACCCCGACCAGGACATCATCCTGGAGGCGCAATTCACCCACCAGGGCCGGACCTTCCACGTGGAAGGCTTCTACGACGGCAACGCCACGCACAAAATTCGCTTCATGCCCGACCAACCCGGCGATTGGACTTTCACCACCCGCAGTAACCTCCCCGCTCTGGATGGGCAAGCAGGCCGCTTTCAATGCGCTCCGGCAAAACCCGGCAACCACGGCCCGGTGCGTGTGTCCAACCGCATCCACTTCGCTTACGCAGACGGCACGCCCTACATTCCTGTCGGCACTACCTGCTACGTGTGGAACTTGCAGGGTGACGAACTAGAAGAACAGACGCTCGCCACCCTCGAGAACGCGCCGTTCAACAAGATGCGTATGTGCGTCTTCCCCAAGCGCTACCGCTTCAATCACAACGAGCCGCCCTGTTACCCCTACCCCGGCGAAGTGACCATCCCCTGGGACCCGGCCAACCTGGATAACTTGCGCGCCTTGCCCGCTGCCCCATTCTGGGATTTCGAGCGCTTCAACCCGCTTTATTTTCAACACCTCGAACAGCGCATCCGCGACCTGCGCGACCGAGGTATCGAAGCCGACCTGATCCTCTTCCACCCCTACGATTTCGGCGCCTGGGGCTTCGACCGCCTGCCCCCGGCCGCCCGCGAGCGCCTGCTGCGCCATCTCGTCGCCCGCCTGTCCGCCTTCCGCAATCTGTGGTGGTCTTTCGCCAACGAATACGATTTTGTCCTCGACCGCAGCATGGAAGACTGGGATCACAATATGCAGCTCGTACAATCGCTGGATCCCTACAACCACTTGCGCTCCATCCACAACTGCTTCACATTCTACGATCACAGCAAGCCCTGGGTAAGTCATTGCAGCATCCAGAATGGTCGCCTCGATCTGGTTCCCGTCTGGCTGCGCCAGTACGCCAAGCCCGTAGTGGTGGATGAATGCGGCTATGAAGGTGACATCCCCCTCCTGTGGGGCGACCTTTCTCCCGAAGAGCTGGTAGCTCGCTTCTGGATCGGCTTCGCTTCGGGCGGCTACGTGGGCCACGGCGAAACCTACCTGAACGACCGGGAACAACTGTGGTGGTCCAAAGGTGGCAAGCTGGTCGGGCAAAGCCCCGCTCGCATTGCCTTTCTCCGCCAAATCATCGAGCAAGCCCCCGGCGGCTTGCTGCCCCTCAAACAAACCGACGATAGCCTGCCCGGCCCCGCCCCAGAGCTGTTCGACCATCCTGAGGCCGTCCGTACCCTCATCCCCGAAGGTTTGTGGAATATGGAAGCAGGCGGTTATCACAAAACCGACTACTTCCTGCTCTACTTCGGCATGCACCAGCCCCGCCTGCGCAACTTCAACCTGCCCGAAGGCCGCTTCCAGATCGATGTGATCGATACCTGGAATATGACCATCCGGCGCGCAGCCGACCAGGCCCAGGGCAAAGTGAGCGTAGACTTGCCCGCGCAGAAATACATGGCGATCCGTATTCAGAAAATCGCATGACCCCAAGACCTTAATCTGTCCAGCCGTTTCGCAAAGCCATTACAAATCTGCAAGGAAGGCCGCAAAATAGTTAACGTGTTAACTATTTTGCGTTAAAATGCTGTTAACAATTCATCCAGCATCTACCTTGCCGCCCCGGCATTGCTCTTCAGGGGGTTGAACGAATGGCAGAAATCCGAGACATCTGGGCGCACGCCCATCACATGCTGCGCTCTGCGCGTCAGCTCATCAACGAAAGCCTCCGCCCGCTCAACCTGAGCAGCGCTGAAGGAAACATCTTGCTCACCCTGCTCACCTCGCAGCAGGAAATGGGACAGGATCAGCTTGTCGAGCAACTGGATATCAGCAAACCGGCGGTATCGCGTGCGCTCGATTCGCTGGAGAAAAAAGGCTACATTTCTCGGGAACAAAACCCCAATGACCACCGCGCTTATCGAGTATTGCTCACTGCCCAGGCACGTGAAATCGCCCCAGCCGTCGAGCAAGCCTATAACCAATTGTATGTCGTAGCTCTGCGGGGAATCTCTCCCGAAGAACTCGATACATTTATCAACCTGTTCCAACGGATGTCCGAAAACTTTCATAACGTCAATTCGGGTTAGGGAAAAGGAACCGCTTTTTGAGGTATTTTGAGCGGCGAAGCCGCTCAAAATACCTCAAAAAGCGAATTATCCCGAACTAACGTTTCATAATAAAATGGAGGTAAAAAGTGCTGCACAATGATCTTATCGGTATCGGCTTATATTTTAGCTTTCTAATCGCGCTTGGCCTTCCGGCCATCTTACTCAAAGCCTTTTTCAAAATCCCCTTTGAGTTGATCCGCAAGACATATCACATGGTCATTACCTTGACCATCCTCCCCCTGGTAACTCTTTTCACGCATTGGTATATGGCTGTACTGGCGACACTCCTGCTCATGGTCATCGCTTACCCGCTCCTGGCCCTGGTCGAAAAGACATCCGCCTACAAACGCATCGCTGTCGAACGCAAAGGGGGCGAGTTCAAAAACAGCCTCATCATCGTTCAAGCATCCATGGCCTTAATGATCTTTGTCTTTTGGGGTTTGCTTGGCCCACAATGGAAATACATTGCCGTCGTGGCCATCCTTGCCTGGGGGTTTGGCGATGCCGCCGCCGCGCTGGTTGGCAAAAAATTTGGCCGGCGGAAAATCCAACACCCGCGCATTGAGGGCGTAAAAACCTTTGAAGGCACCCAGGCCATGTACTTCACCGCCGGGTTGGCCATTTTCCTGACGCTGCTCTTCTACGCTGGGCAAACCTTTCAAGTCAGCCTGGCTGTTGCAGCCCTGGTAGCCCCGGTGTCTGCCTTCGTCGAGTTATTCTCCAACCGGGGCATGGACACAATCACCGTGCCCATTTCGACGGGCCTTGCCGTCCTGCCCCTCATGCTGCTTTTCTCCTTGCTGGGACTGTAACCGATGGCATCCCTCTCAAAAGAACAGACTGCCAGCCGCGCCAAAACGCTGCTCACATCCCTGCTGCTCAGCGCGCCTGGACCGCTGGTCACGGGCATCGCCCTCGCCACCAGCCATTCCACCACCCAACTGGCCGATTTTCTCCGCCGCAGTGTTGAACTGGTGGCCATCTTCATTTCCTGGTGGGTTTTCCGCAAACTAAACCGCCCTCCCCTGCCGGACGAAACCCAACAGGCCCGCCTGGAGCGCACAGCCGGGCTAACCACTGCCGGGGCTATGGCCTGCTCGGGAGCTGCCCTGCTGGTGGTGGCGCTCTCGCGCATATCCGCGTTTGAACCCGGCGGGAATGTCACTATGGGCCTCGTCATCGCCATTCTGGGTGTGCTGACCAACGGCTGGTTCTGGCGACGCTACACAGCCATGACACAAGAACACTACAGCGCTGTGATCGCAGCGCAAGCGCAATTGTATCGAGCGAAAACGACCGTGGATCTGTGTGTCACCGCAGCGCTCGCCGCTGTCGCCATCGCTCCAGCCCATCCTGTAACCCGTTACATCGATATCATCGGCTCGATCATCGTTGCTATCTACCTGTTGTGGAGCGGCCTGCGTTTGGCGCAGAAACAGCAGTTGATGGATAAGAAGCTAGAAAACAACGCCATTCCTTGAATCGCAGAAGCCTCAATCAAAAAAGCCTGGCTGTCGGCAAACTGCTGAACAGTCAGGCTTTTTTATTGTCTTTCCAGGGGACGGATTCGTTTTCACTCTTCCGCCCCTGCCTCACCCGCCCCCAGCCGATCTGCGATGAAGTCTGCGACGGCAGACGGGGTGCTGGTGGAGAACCCAACCACGTCGAGCATGCCGGCGTCCTCCGGGTCGGCGATGGTGAAACCGTTGGACGTCATGCCAACAACCACCAGTCGGGCCGGAATGCCGGTCTTTTCGCGGTAGTCGCGCAGCGCTTGCACCGGGTGGATCTTGCCCGCCCAGGTTTCGTTGTCGGTGTAGACCACGAAGGCGTCGACCGCCAGGTTGTGCTTGAGCGCGTCCAACATCGGCTGGGCCACGTCCGTCCCGCCAAACGGCAGGTTACTGACGGCTGCCACCGACTGGGCCAGGCTCTGCCCGGCCTTGATGTGCAGCGGAATCATGTTGGTGGAGAAGCCGCGGATGATGACCTTTTCTTCGGTGTTCACCGTGATCATGGCCAGCGCCGCGGATGCTTCGCGCGGGGCCAGGCCCGGAATGCCGGAAACCGTCCCCATGCTCATGGAACCGGATACGTCCAGCCCCAGGTACAGCCGCTTGCCGGTCGGAACCACGTTCTCGAAGGCCAGGCCAAAAGCCGTGTTCAGCGCTTCGACCACTTCCGGCGCCACCGCCCACTGGCCGGAGCCGCGCATGCCGTGGCCTTGCTGGTACGTGACCAGCGCAGCCAGGACTTGCAGCGGGTGTACTCGGCCGCGGCGCAGCGTTGCGCGGTCGGTCATGCGCCCCGCCACTTCCCGGGCAATGCCCGCGCCCTCTGCCAGCAGGCCAACCTTGCTCAGGTTGCCCAGGTTGCGCAGCAGCGCGGTGATGCCCAGACCCGGCAGGAGCGCTTCCCAAACCGCCGCGGAGGTCAGGTACTGCGTCGGCACCACTTCGCGCGGAGCCTTGTATTCGCGGATCAGCTGGATCACTTCAGCTTCGCTTTGCGCGCGCTGCAGTTGTTCCAGGCCCGCCACCAGCCCCGTCAGCGACTCGATGGCCACGTCTTCGGCCCCCACGGCCCAGCGGAAGAGCGCCTTGCGGGCTTCTCCCTCCGGCAGCGGGTGAGACAGGCGCAGCAGGTCCCGGTGAGACCAGCCGTCGCGGCTCTGGTACTTGGCCAGCTGGAAGGCCAGCTGTTCGTCGTTCTTAGCCTCGTACCAGTTGCTCACCGCCTGGCGCAGGCCGCGCCCCCAGCCGCGCAGCCCGTCCACATAGCTTGCAAAGTGGAACAGGTGCGTGCCGGTGCGCGCCACCCGCGGCAGTGCTTCCAGCGCCATGCGGCGCGTTTCAGCGTCTTCCGCAGCAGCCGCCAGGGCCAGGGCAAACAGGGCCGGGTCGTTCTTGTAGGCGCGCCCGTTTTCAGACACGTCTACGACCGTGCGCACGAAGCGCGGGCCGTCTTCGGCCAGAACGCGCAGCGCGTTCTGCGCGTTGTCGCGAGTCAAAGTCTTCTCGCTGATGTAAAAGGTGCCCCCTTCGGTGCCCAGCACCAGGAAGCGCATAAAGCGCTTCCACGGATCGAGCTGCCAGGCAAAACCGCCGGCGGAGTTGGCCACCTGGGTAGAACCCGGGATCGGCATGCTCTGCGGCGTGGCCTTGCGGTTGAAGAGGTTGTAAATCGTGTGCGCCATGTGTGCCTCCTTTCAAGGGTGATGTAGACCGGCGCCAGGCGTCAATACGCGCCGCATCAAAGAAT
>JAEXTI010000454.1 GCA_023406965.1 Chloroflexota bacterium | reverse complement strand
CTGCCATTTGCAGGATGTCCAGGTAGATGGAAACGGCCGTAGCATTGGCCATCTCAATACTCACGTCCGCCGAGGTGCTGTTGCGCGAGTACGGGAAGATCGTATAGAAGGTGCCTGAGCGGTTGGGGTTCCCCCATGCTCCGGCATCGGTGCGGTTGTCGGTCGCCCAGCTTGGATAAGTGATATCGGCAATGCCGTTGGCGGTGTAGCCGCCGCCGAAGGCAACCGGCGCTTTCATGCCTTCGGGCAGCCCGGCGGTAGGCAGGGTTATGCTGAAGGTTACATTCTGGGCAACGCCACCGCTGAAATTAACATTGGTGGGTGTCACCTGCGCGGTCACGGTCGGTTTGCCGGTGCCGTCATAGGCGTTCGAAGTCAGACTGATGGTGTAATCCACGCCCAGTTGCGGCTTGTAACCGTATTCATAAAACTGGGCCAGATCCAGAAGCTCCTGCTTGCGTTCTTCCCACTCTGCCATGTTGGTGACCATCCCGTTGGTGCCTTTGGTCTGGTCGAAGAACTTCCATACATTGGGCAGCGTCTGAAGCTCAGGCAGGTCGTGCGGATCGGGATAGGTTGTGTCTGCCCAGCGCAAACCTGCAAATGCCTCACATACCGCCAGCACAGCGGCCTCTTTCTCCTCACGGCTGGCAGTGACGCTGTCCTTGATCGCCATATAGGCTGCTTTCGCCGCGATCATTTGCGCTTTGGACGCATCCGTCCAGACCAGGCTGCTGTCACCGCTGTCCGCGGCACCGGTACCGCCGGGATTGCTCTTGGAGTTCCAGAAGCGGATATCTTCATCGGCACGCCAGCCGCTGTATGCGAATGGGGTCACTTCGTCCCAGCCTGATAGTGTCACTTCGCCCCAGTCGCGGTTGCGAACGCGTTCCGAGTTCGGCAGGTTAGAGCTGCCCTCGCGCCCGGCATAGTATTCGGTCTTGCTCCAGTACGTGAAAGCCCGGCCCTGGTCGAAAATGCCTAACTCCAGGCCGATTTTGGTGCCGTTGGTCAGTTCGCGATCCCATTCATCGCCCCAGCCCTCAATCTGCAGGGCAATTTCATAGGTGTAGTTGGCACCTTCCCCGGCTGTATACCCCGAAGATTTAGCGCCCTTCAAACGCGCCGAGTAGTCCTGGTGGTTCACATTGAAGAAAGACCCCAGCGAAGGAATACCGCTGTTATTGAAGGATGTCGCCGGAGCAGCCGGGTTGGCGGGCAGGAAGAAAACGCCCTGTGTATCGGTTTCGATGCCCCATTGGTCGTTGAACACATCCATATTGACGAACAACCCGTCTGTTGTGGGTGTGTAGCTGGCGCTGCTCCAGGTTGGCGTACCGCTGTCGGATTGGGTGGTGTCGCCGCTTACCTCTACAAGAATATAGAGTACCGGCCCGTCCCACAACAGGCGGAAGCTGCCTTGGGCGCCGTCGGTGGTGGTTGCTGTCATGCCGGCGTTGAACATATTGGACATCGGGTAAGCAGTGGCGGTGTCCCAGGCTGCCTCCCGAGTGCCGTCAATTGCGATAGACGCGCTTGTAAATACAGCGTTGGCCTGCGCCCTTGGAGAAGTAACTTTGTAACTCTGGTTATTGCTGCTTCCAGTGGGTAAAAAGCCTTGAATAACGTTGGTGTTTGTGACGTAGTTCTTATCACCTGGATCGGTATACGGATAATCACCCGGCAGCGCGAAAACCGCCGAGTTGATGATGCTGAGCAGCATAATCAAAGCGAGCCCAAATGACTTGGTAAAAACTCTTCTCATTGATCCATTCCTCCTATTCCAGTACAGTGGGTGAGTGTGGTGAGGTTAAATGGGCGCCCCCTCCTCCAATAAACTATAAGGCAAATATTTTCGAGTATCCACACATTCTTTGTTACGATCGCCTTTTTTCGATAATATTTGCTATATGCAATTTGAAATTCAAGCTATGATTGAAGAGGGGCAAACGCCCCAAATCAACCAGTATTTTTTTCTCTTGCGGATTAAAAGCGAATTGGGTGAAGGAACCCACCGAGAAATATATGACCAGCCTCAAATCGAAAGAACTGGATGATTACAGCCTCGAAGACGGTCTGACGCTCTGCCACGAATCGTACAAAGGCTTTGAAATTGAGCAGTGCAAGCGCCACGAGCCCTGCAGTATGCCGTTGTATCATTTTCATGACAGTTATGAGATTTTCTACCTGTTGTCCGGAACCCGTAATTACTTTATCAATGACCGGACCTATAAAGTAGAAAAAGGCGACCTGGTGCTAATCAACAAAGGGCACCTCCACAAGACCACCTACGGCGGCTCGCTCATGCACGAAAGGATCCTCATTATTTTTGACGAAGCCTATATTCAGGGCATATCCAGCCTGAGCGCAGATATCGATCTCCTCCAGGCGTTTCATCAAAACGCGAACCTGATCAGATTGCAGAAAGCCGAACAGGCCACGGTCGAACGCTATCTGTTCAATATCATCAAGGAAACCAAAGGGAAAGATTCAGGCCATGAAACTTACGTCCGGCTGGCGATGGGTGAATTGCTAATTTTTATCACCAGAAAGGCCACGCGCACCCATTCCACAAGCGGGGCGAATGGAAATCACATGCACGGGAAGATTAGTGAGATCATCCTATATCTCAATACCCACTACATGAAGAAAATAACGCTGGAAAGTATTTCCGAAGATTTTTATATCAGCCCATATCACTTGAGCAGAACATTTAAGAAAGCAACCGGTTTCACATTCACCGAATATCTTAACAGCCTGCGAATCCGCGAAGCTCAGCGGCTGTTGAAAGAATCATTCTCAAACGTCAGCAAGATCGCCGAAAAAGTCGGCTACGAAAGTCAAACCCATTTTGGCAGGGTATTCAAGCGGATTACAGGCCTTTCGCCCTTGCAATACAGGAAGATGGATTGAGAAGTATCCCCCATTAATCCATAAAAATCATCATCGGGATCCAATCACCGAGAGTGTGGCCAAGCACAGCCGTTTCATAACCCCGTTTGATGTAGACAAAACTCAACACCACCCCTACCAGGGTAGAAGCGAGAAATTGGGACAGGGGGAACTGCCAAAAGACGCGGTACATGCTATCCAGCGGCGACAGGTGATAAGCGCCAAAAACCAGAGCAGAGAGAAGCACTGCCAGCCAGCGCCGGCGGGTAATGCGTTCGAAGAGTGACAAGAAAACCAACCGGTAGGTCGTCTCTTCCGCGATCCCGGCCCCGCTCAATAATGCAAAAAAGGTCAGCCATTTGTTGGCGGGCAGCATTCCCATCGCCTCAGAGGTTTGATTGGTCTCGCCAAAAATCTGCAGGGCGAGATTTAAACCCAGACTACCGATAACAACTACCACCGGAACCAGAAGCAGAGCCACAAGCAGCATGAGCCCCACGCTTCGCCAGGCCTTTTCGCGTTGGGCGATTGCACGAGTGACGGGAAGTGGTTCAAAACCGTTGATGCTTTTCGCCAGAGCCAAGCCAACCAGGGCCTGGCAGAAAACAGTGATGGCAAAGGGATTAAGAAAACTGCCGCCGCCTAATCCTGAGCTAACCAGGTACACAACGGTGATGGCAAGAGAGGGCCTCCACTGCGCAATCATCCGTTCTCTGAAGCCTCGAAGGCTTTCCTTGCGCCGCCCAACCACCAGGATGAAGCCAACGACCAGAATCCAAAAGATCATCCAAACCAAATGCGTCACGATTATTTCGGCTGGTGGCTGCTGCATTGTTTCCTCCCCTTCTCTGCCGCTTCTTCAAAATATTCACGAATGCTCGTTGAAAATCCTGTGGCCTTAAAACAAAAGTGAGGAGCCTGACGCCCCCCACTCTGCTGGGAAAAACTTGTGGCGAGGGTGGGATTTGAACCCACAACCAATGGCTTATGAGTCCACTGCTCCACCGTTGAGCTACCTCGCCATCGCGGTGCTATATTACTACGAAGTGTCCAATTTGTCAAAGGAATGATTACCC
>JAEXTI010000424.1 GCA_023406965.1 Chloroflexota bacterium | reverse complement strand
TTCTTGATGACCACCTCCGACCCGGCAATAGCCACCGGCACAATGGGCACACCTGCCTTGAGGGCTACCAGCACGGCCCCCGACTTGCCCTCCAGCAGTTGCGCGGTCTGGCTGCGCGTGCCCTCGGGAGCAATGCCCAAGGCCAGCCCTTGCTTCAAAGCACCCACCGCCGCGCGAATAGCGCCAAAGTCGGCGTTCTCGCGGTCCAGCCAGATGATGCCCCCTATTTCCAAAATCCAACGGAAGAGGGGGTATTTCTTATACTTATCGGCAACGAGCGCCGTCACATCGAGACGTTCACTGTTAATAAAGAGCAGCAGCGTGTCCAGGCGGCTCATGTGATTGGTGGTGATCAGCACCCCGCCCTCTTTAGGCAGGTGTTCCAGCCCTTCATAGGTGGTGCGGGTCAGCCCCCAGATGATTTTGCGAAGGATGCGCTGTAAGGTCTCGCGTTTCATGCGCCTATCTGGGCCTCTATCACTCCACCGGAGCGGGAGCGGGTTTCTCGCGGCGGCCCTTGATGTACTCGAACACGGCCGGCAACAGCGAGATGACGATGATGGCGATGATGACCAGAGAGAAGTTCTCCTTGACCACCGGCAGATTTCCAAAGAAATGCCCGGCCGTCAGGAACAACCCGGTCCACACAATGCCACCGATGATGTTGTAGCTGATGAAGTAACCGTAATTCATCTTGCCAATGCCGGCCACAAACGGCGCAAAGGTGCGAATGATGGGGATGAAGCGCGCCAGGAAGATGGTTTTTCCGCCGTGCTTCTGGTAGAAGGCCTGCGTACGGTCAAGATGCTCTTTCTTTAAAAAGCGCGATTTCTCGGTGAATACTTTGGGGCCGATGAAATGGCCGATCCAATAATTTGCCGTATCACCTAAAACCGCCGCCGTGGCTAACAGGCCAAACAACACCCAGGTGTTCAGGCCGGTTTGCGGGTTGGCTGCCACCGCCCCCGCGGCAAACAACAGCGAATCGCCGGGCAGGAAGGGCATAATCACCACACCGGTCTCGATGAAAATCACAACAAACAAAGCCAGGTAGGTCCAACCACCGATCTGCCCAATGATGATGGGCAGTTGCTCGTCCATGTGCAGGACAAAATGAATAAACCATTCAAATACGTTCTGAATTACTTCCATCCAATGTTCCTTCTTCCTGAGGCTCCTCCGGCGCGATGACCGGGGGCGCTGAAATACCCATCGATTCTACCACAGCCACGCGGCTTAACTGACGGTTCGAATACCACAACAGGAGTATGAATCCCGCCGTCAGCAGCACCATGAACACCACGCTGGCTTTCCCCAGCAGGTTCAGCAGTTGGTGTAAAAAGCTGGAGTCAGTAAAGAATTGCCCAAATCCGGACAGCACGCTGAAGGTATTCCATGCTCCATGCATGAAAACCACTGCCAAGTAAGTTCCAACGGCTCGCAGCCAGCTCCCACCGTTCCACACTTCGGCGATGGCCCGGCCCATCAGCGCGGCAGTAGTCACGTGCAACGCGCCGGTTCCGGCCCGACCTACAATCACACCCAGCCAGCTTTCAGGAGCCACACTGATCGCCGAGAGCAGCGTTTCCTGTACAGCAAAGGCCCCGCCAGCAATGGCCCCCAGCACAAATCCCTCCGCCGGAGTAATCTTCCGCCCGCCCATGACCCACACCGCCAGCGGTTTGGTCAGTTCTTCCAGCAGCGGCACTATTCCAGCGATTGCCACCAGCGCCACCAGCAAGATGATTGGGTCTGAAAAGAACGGCATGAACAGTTCTTGCAGGGCTGCCGGATCGTTTTGCAAGGCAAATATATCGCTTTGCAACTGCTCGAAGCGAGCGGCCATTTCGGGCTTGGACGCCAAGAATACACCAATCGCAAACAAGCCGCCGATGCCACCCACCAATTCCACAACCACCGCCAGGGGATTGGAGACAAACAGGGCAAAGTTGAACGTGCCCCAACCACGCTGCGCCGTGCCGCCCTGCAAACCACGGCGGCAGAACTCAACCAGCCACCACAACGGCAGGATGGTTGCCAGGGTGTGCAAAGGCAGAAACACCCATAGCGGCGCGCCGGATTTTTGAGCGGCAAAACCGCCTGCCAACGCCAGCGGCCACACCAGCATAAGCAGGCTCGCCAGCCGGAAGCGTCCCGGCGCAGAACCTTGTGCCCGGTCGGGGGCCAGCAAGCGCCTCACCGCCAGAACCAGCGAAGGCAACGCAGCCAGCCCAAAGATGCCCGAGACCCAGGCCAGCCCAAGAATCGAATTGAGCTGGGCGTTGTCAAAAAACTCGCCAGCGCGGCTCAAGTAGATTCCCAGGCCAATACAGGCCAACATCCCTAAAACCGCCAGGGCCAGGCCCGCCCCGCTCATCAATGCTTGCAGCAGCGAGCCTACATGCAACCGGAAAGGAGGTCTCTCCACCTATTTCTCCGTGATCTTGACGCTGATGATCCGGTCTGCATCGGGCAGTTCCGCGCCACTGGCAGGATCGCGGGCCGTCAGACTCTCTGCAATGTCCATGCCTTCCACCACCTCGCCAAAAATGGTGTAGTCGCCATTCAAGTCCGGCGCGGCGTCGTAAGTGATGAAGAACTGGCTGCCGTTGGTGTTGGCGCCACTATTGGCCATCGCCACCAGCCCGGCCCGGTCAAAGACCGCTTCAGCGTTTTCGTTGTCAAATTGGTAACCGGGGCCGCCCATGCCCGAGCCGCTCGGGTCACCGGCCTGGGCAACAAACCCAGGCAGCACGCGGTGGAAGGGCACGTCGTCGAACCAGCCCTGCCTGGCCAGGAAGACGAAACTGTTTACGGCCAGAGGAGCCTGATCGGCGAATAAGTTCATTTTGATATCACCCTTGGTGGTTTTCATCACCACCGAGTACTGCTTTGCGGTATCAACAATCATAGGTGGGCACTGTTGGTACTGTTCATCGGCCAGAGCAAACAACTCGACCAGCGATGAAAGCGTACCCAGCGACATGTCGCTTTGGTAAGGGATGTGATTGATGAACAGGAAGGGCGTGCCTGGGATTCCTACCGTCATGGCCAATTCCAGCGAAGCATCCACCCGACCGCGGACGGTCGTATCGGTAAAGTCGGCCTGGTATTTGGCCGCATCCAGACCCAGCTCGGCGGCCTTGGCGAACAGCCAGGTTTCCAGGTCGGCTTCAGCCAGGGTTGACCAATCGGCCTGAGCCTCATAAATGGCATCAGACATTTCAAAGAATTTATCTTGCTCGCCGGCAGCCTCGGCCCCATAGGCCATGATCAACGCGTTGGCGTGCGAAGGGATGGGGAAGTGGCGGTGGACAATGCGCACATCGTCGGGGTATTTCTCGTGGAGTTGCGCCAACACGGGCGCAAGCATTGCGCAGTACGGTCACTGATAGTCGCTATATTCAATGAACGTGACCGCAGCCTCTTTATTTCCCAGAATATTGTCGTTATCATCCACGGCGGGAATGAGCGCCTGAACGGTCGGATCAGGCTGGGGGATGGTGCTGGTCACCATGCAACCCTCCATCGGCGGGCCGTCGGGAATGGCAGCTTTGCCGCCAGGCTGGCAAGCCGAAAGCACAAAGGCTGCCGCCAGCAACACCGGTAGAACTTTCTTAATCATTGGTTTACCCTTTCATCAATTAAAACTTGGAGAATTGTATCACTTTCCGGCAGTTCCCCCATCTGAGATGGGTTGCGGGGGGTGAGGGCCGCAAGCACGTCCATGCCATCCAGCACCTGACCGAAAATGGTGTATTGCCCATTCAATTCGGGCAGCGCAGCATAGGTGATGAAAAACTGGCTGCCATTTCCGTTGGCCCCGGCACTGGCCATCGCCACGCGCCCAGGCTGGTCAAAGCGCAGCGCGCCAATCTCATCGCGGAAGGCATAACCGGGGGTGCCCAGGCCTGTGCCGCTGGGGTCGCCCGATTGGGCTAACTGCCCCGGCAGGACCTTGTGGAAGGGCGAACCGTCATACCAGCCCTGACGCGCCAAAAACACAAAATTATTCACCGCCAGCGGGGCCGCCTGGGCATCCAACAGCAAGACCACGTCGCCGCGATTGGTTCTCAGCGTGGCCAGATATTGGTTCTGAGGATCGATGACAAACGGCGGGCAGGTGTCAAACTGAATTTGATCCAGGTTCGCCAAATCGACCAGCATCTGCAAGCTACCCGAATCACGCGGCCCGGTATAAATACGCCCGTTGATGAGCAGGAACGGCACGGTGGGAATACCCATGTCCAGGCCCCGCTGCTGCGCATCGAGGGCTGCCTGCTGCACCTGCTCGTCCCGCATATCAGCTATAAGTTGGTCTGCGTCCAGGCCATTGGCGGGGGCATTTTCATCTTCCAGTAACCAGGCCTCAAATTCCTCGGGGGTCAAGCCCGACCACTGTTCCTGCCGGGGAATGAGCAGATGGTGCATCGGCCAGAAGCGCTCCTGCTTTCCCGCCGCCATTAAAGCCGCCGCCGCCAACACGGATTTATCGTTGGCCGGAATGGGAAACGGGCGGTAGACCCAGCGGATTTTGTTCTGATTGCGCGCTACCAGTCCGGTCAGGACCGTATCCAGCAAGGCCACGGCGGGCGACTGCACATCGCCGTATTCCAGAAAGGTGATCGGGGCGGAGTCAGGGCCCAGAACAAAGTCTCCGGGCTGCCCGGCAGGTGGAAAGAGCGCATTTCCTTCAGGAGTAGCGGTTGGATCGGTGCTGACCACCAGGCATTCCATTGTCTCGGGCAAAGCCGTCGGCAAAATGAGCGGAGTCACCGAAGGCTCCAGCGTAAGGGTTGGGGCAGGCGTCGGAGCAGGGGCAGCGCACGCCGCCAGCCAACCAGCGGCGAGAATCCAGGCTGTCGCGACCCTCACGGTAACGCCAGGCTTCATTTATTCGCCAGCCGCTCAGTCAAAATTTGGCGCAAATCCGATTGCACAGCCTCCGGCGAACGGCCGGCATCCACTACCACCCAGCGATCGGGGTGGCTGCGCACCAATTCAAAGTAACCCTCGCGCACCCGGCGATGAAATTCCAATGCGTAGGCATCCAGGCGGTTCCATTCCGATCCGCGCTGCTTGCGCCGCAGGCCCGCCTCCACGTCCACATCCAACAAGATAGTCAGGTCGGGCTGCAGACCGCCGGTGGCAAAGTCGATCAGCTTGCGCAACATCTCCAGGTCGTAGCCATGCCCATAGCCCTGATACGCCAGGGTCGAGTCGGCGTAGCGATCGCACAGCACCAGCTTGCCTGCCTCCGACGCCGGGCGGATCAACTCCTCCACGTGCTGCGCACGCGAAGCCTGGAAAAGCAAAATCTCGGTGCGCGGGTGCATGGCGGTGTTTTCCAGGTTGGTAATCACCGCGCGAATCTGATCGCTAATGGGCGTGCCGCCCGGCTCGCGCGTGCAAAGCACCTCGTGACCACCCTCGCGCAAGAATTCAGCCAACCGCCTGATCTGGGTGGTCTTTCCACTACCCTCCGGGCCTTCAAAAGTGATGAACATGGTGCGATGCCGGAAGGGTTTACTCGCGGTAAATCCGCACCCGCCGGTTAGGCTCCTTTCCATAGGATTGCGAAATCAACTCGGCCTGGCGGGCCATCTCATGCTGCATCCGCCGGATGGCTGCCGAAGCTGGAGCCAAATCGACATAGCGCTCACCGCTCATCACCATTTGAATGGCGGCCTGAGTTTGCAGGGTGAACTCATCCCAATTATCCGGTAAAGCCGGTGAGGTGGACAGGTTGAATAACTCGGCCAGCAACTGCTCGATCTGATTATTGGTGTTAGCTCGCAGAACATAAATGGGCATGCCCCGTTGTTCGGCTTCCAGGATGGTCTGCTCGCGGCTGCGATAGTAGGCGCGCAAGGTGATCAGCGCGTCGGCCTCGCCGATCTCACGCACCACGATGGCCGGCACGCCCAGGCGCTTGGCGCTTTGCATCAAGCGGTTGCGCGCCACGCCGTAAGGGAACACCCGCACCGCCTGGAGGGTCTGACCGCGGGCAGACTCCACCGGAGATTGTGGTTCGCCGTTCATGCGCATTGGGCCGCTGGCAGGGCGCTGTTCGGGCGAGGCGGCAAAGCGCTCACCTGCCGAAGGTCCCATTCCGCGCCGAAAACCCTGCGGCTGGTTATAACTCACGCTGTGCACCATCGGCGGGGGCGCCTGTTCAATGACCACCTCTCCTTCCGGGCTGCGGAAGCGCACCTCGGGCTGCAGGGGCATACTACGCACCAGCGCATCCACCGAGGCAGCTACGTCTGGGTGTACCGCCATCCGGTCGCGCTCGATAATCTCAATCAACACATCGAAAGTAGGGGGAGCGCGCCGCTCCAGCACGGTTTTCTGGGT
>JAEXTI010000406.1 GCA_023406965.1 Chloroflexota bacterium | reverse complement strand
TCTTTTACGTGGAGAAATTGCTACAAACCCTACATACCCTACATACCCTACATGAAATAAAAACCTGGATTTCTCCAGGTTTGATCTTTAGAAGGGTATTTTTTTCTGAATGAGAGCCAGAAGCCCTATTCCTTCCAGATAAACTCCGTCTCCGTCCCTGCGGGCTTTCACCCGTTTCTTGATCCATTTGCCAAAGGCAGTAATAGACATGGGTTGTATTCCATTCTCCTTGCACCAAGAGGAATAATCCTGGTAAAGTAAGCTGGATTTGACCTCAGCACCATCCTTGAGTATGCAACGCTCCTGGACATACATGCCGGTAGTGTCTTCCTCATCACGGTATTCTGAGGTGGCCGCCACAATTGCAGCGGGAGCGATCAGCCCAAGGCTCTGATACTCCAGGCAACCCCTCACCAACCATGTGAGGATGCCGGGTAACTCTGCCTGTAGTTTCTCTCTAAGGTCAGGGTCACGCTTATGCTCGTTCTCTGCCTGTGGCTGATCAATAAAGCGCTGGGTGTATGGGATTAGATAAACGCGGTCCCAAATAGCAGAGCCATCCGCGTTGATGTGAGGCTTATGGTTTGTCAACAGCAGCAGGGTGTGGGTTGGCAGAAATTCAACCGGCTTACTGTGCAAGGTGCGCACGTTCAACCGGTCACCACCGGTCAACTGCTTGACCAATCCCTCATTGATCCTACGGCCCTCGTTGCTCTCCGAGGCCCACACCAGGCGCTTACCTCGTAGGCTCCAAATAAACGGCTTTGGACCATCCCCGCCCCGGCTTGCATCCATGAGAGCATCCGCTTGGCTGGATGTGGCAATATCGTTACCCAACACATCCGCCAGTGTTTCCAGCATGGTGCTTTTTCCGTTACGGCCCTCACCCCATAGAACAGGAAATACGTGCTCACGGGTCAGCCCGGTGATGGAATAGCCAAGCAACCGGCGCATAAAGGCAACTAGGTCAGCATCCCCACCAAACACCTCAGACATGAATCTCTGCCAGGTAGGGCAAGTAGCATACTGATCCCACAAAACAGGGCTATGAGCACGGATGTAATCCTCTGGCCGCCCCGGTCGTATCTTGCCAGATCGGAGATCAATCACTCCGTTTCCACACCCGAGCACCCACGGGTCAGCATCCCACTCGTCACCGGTGAGAGCAATCCCCTCCTGGCGAGAGGCCAGAGACAAAACATTATCCATGCGCTTCTTGTTGCGCAACGCGGAAGCCCTGGCCGCCAATTTCTTGCTGGTATCATCTTGCCCGGCTTCAGCGGCCTCGGCAGCGGCATGGAGATATTGAGGCGCGATCTTGCGAGCTATGGCCCTGTAAACAATGCCGACCTTATCACGCTCCCAGTAGTGACCACGCCATAGATACCAGGCACCTTCGGCGTGGTCATATACCATCTTGCCCCGGTAAAACTCAGCCATCAACTCAGCATCCCCATACTCCTGAGCGTCCAGAGCAGCCTTGACCGTGGCAAAAGGTAGATAGCGTGGTGCTCGTTTCCCATGGCCAGCATCGCCATTCTCGGCGTTAGGATCTCGCACCGCCTCATCTGACGGTGATGCCGTCACTATCGCCGGTTCTGACGGTGTAGGCCCTTGTGACTCAGCCGGTGGCGTTGGCACCAGGTCAGTCACTTCTGGATCATCAGGCCACTGGGATTCATCAGGTAGGTAATTTTCTATGCTCGCCCCTGCGGGATGATGCCCGTTACCGTTGCGTTTCTCGGGTTGTGACTTCGCCGCCGGGCGTGTACCAGGTATCGTCACGGGCTTATTCATGTTCCTGGCCGGTTTACGTGGCGTTGATTGGTAAGCGCTTCTGAGTGTATCCAGTGCTTCCTTGTCCGAATAGCCAGACTCACTACCGGCCATGCGCACGCCAGAAGCATAGTTGAGCATGATACTCTCAGCCTCGCCCTGTGAGATTCCATCATCCCTAAGTTGAGCAGCCAACCAAAAGCCAACCTCGTTACTCATTCCAGGGGTGCGCTTGGCAAGTGCCTTATCCAACCAGTTTTTAGCATTGGGAGGTAGATCAGATCGCAGCGGCGGCGCGGTCTGTGGCTGTGGTTCTGGCTCAGGTGGCAGAATAGCGATCAGATCAGGCAACTCGTAGTAATGCACATCCTGCTCAGTGATGATCACCTCAGCGGGTGGATCGTACTTGTAATTGTATGTGCCAGGCACCCTGAGCACTCGGCAAAGGTCCTTTGCACCTACATCGCCACCAACATGCTGCACCCAGCGGTACTGTATGCCCTGGAAGTATTCCAGGGTGGCGTGGTCGATGATCTTCATAGGGGAATAGAGCAACCAATAACAGTGATACCCTCCCCCGCTGTCTACAACCACATTCGGTTGGATGCTCAGATTGTTGAGGTGCAGTAATATCTTGCCCTTGTCACCCTGATAATCTTTTGCATCGAACTCGGCAAACAGGCAATTGATAGCGGCAAGGTTATCCAGGGTCGCCCGTTGATACTCAGGCGGGATTGGTTTACCGTCCTTTCTCTTCGCCTGCGGGATTGCCTTGCAAGGGTTGACCCCGAAATAGACGTTTGTTGCGTCTGGTGGAATATCCGGCATTTGTCCAACCGGATACCAGATTGTTTTACTGGACCCGTCCGGCTCTTTGAGCCAGTAATAGGCATACGCCCCGCCTCGATTTAGGTGCTCTATCAAATCATCCATACGCCATCCCCTGCATCTATGTGATACAAGGGATAATAGCATAGTGGTACAAGTTTAGCAAGGGCTTGCACCATTCTAGTTACAAAAAAAGTGACGGTCGTAACCGTCACTTTTGAAAGGCTAGTTTTTCTTGCTGTAGGGTGTTCCGTTGTCTTGAAACACCCGTTTCCCCTGCCCTCTGTTCTTGCTATAAACATAGGCGCAGTATGCTACATCAGCTTCACTGACCAGGGTCTTTCGTCCATCAACACCCAGGACGCGGATATAACCCTTATCCACCCACCGGCTGATCGTTGGGTGAGAAAGATTGTACTTTTTTGCCGCTTCGCGCACGCCAATGCCTACATTTGCCAGATGTTCAAAACGCTTATAGGCTTCCTGCTCATCACGCGGCATTTGAGAGCGGACATCGGACTCGTTCAAGATGATTACTCCAGTTTGGGCTAACATAGATGCCCTTATTTTACCGGATGTTACAAGTTGATGCAATACATCTTCCGGTAGCTTTGCGATCTTTGCCGCCTCAGAAATTGGAAGGTAGGTATCCATATTACTCCTTGTATAACCAGCGGTTTATATCCCGGCCAGTGACAAAACCAGCAATCACAGATAACCCTACTACCACCCACACCCAAACTGGAATGATCTTTAGGTTTTCAGTAATTGCCAGTTTCACATCCTGCGGAATAAACTCAATCAGGGAATAGAGGGTTACAGAAATAAAAGGACATGACACCCATACTACCGCGCACCCTATTCCAGCAAGCCAGCTTTCAAGCCTGCGCTTGTTTTTCATAGGGCGTGTGTTGGTATATGGTTCTGTCATTGTGCCTCTGTGAGTGACCGGTCCGGTCCGGTCACTCACGTAATGGCTGGGGGCAACAGAGTCGAACTGCTACTAACTGATCCAGAGTCAGTCGTCCTGCCATTAGACGAGCCCCCAGTGTCATACTCTCTGGACGAAGGCTATTCTACCACGCTTACCCACCCTCGTCCAGAGGATTTTTCATTCCATTTTTTCCAAAACGGCAATTGCAGCGCGCAGCCGCTCCAGGCACTTCTCCCGCCCAATCACCTCCATGCTCTCAAACAGCGGCGGGCTGACTCGCAGCCCCGTGATGGCTACGCGCAAAATCCCAAATACCTGCCCTGCGCTCCAGCCCAACTCCTCCACCAGCGCCCGCATCGGCGGCTCCATCACCGCCGGCGTCCACTCCGCCGCCCCCTCCAGCACGCCCAGGCTGCGGCGCGCCACTCCCGCCGACTCCGCCGCCGTCAGTCCCTTCGCCACAAGCTCCGCCGGTATCGGGGAAACGTTTTCATGAAACAGGAACCCTGCCAGCTCAGGCCCCTCATCCAGCGTGCTCATTCGCTCCTGGATCAACGGCGCAATCTTCAGCATCATCTCGTCGCTCGGCTGGTAGCCCGCCTTCTCGAAGAACGGCTTCAACCGTGCCGCCAGGTCCGCCACGCTCAGGTTGCGGATGTGCAGCCCGTTGAAGTGATCCAGCTTAGCAAAATTGATCGCCGCCGGCGAGGGGTTGAGCCGGTCCAGGCTGAATACCTTCACCAAATCCTCCATTGTGAAGAATTCCGTGTGGTCATCCAGGCTCCAGCCCATCAAAGCCGTCCAATTCACCACCCCCTCCGGCAGATACCCCAGGTCCTGCAAATCTTTCACGAAGATCGAATACCCATCTTTGATCAAATCCGCCGACTCGCGTTTGCTCATCTTGCCCTTGCCGCTCGGCTTGAGAAACACCGATAAATGAACCCACACCGGCTCGGGCCAGCCAAACGCGCGGATGATTTGCGTATGCAACGGCAGGCTCGGCAGCCACTCTGACCCGCGAATCACATGCGTGATTTTCATGTCAAAATCATCGGCCATAGCCGCCAGGTGGTACGTCGCCAGCCCGTCCGACTTCACCAGCACCGTGTCGTCCAGCACCGCGTTCTCCACCGTGATGGATCCCCGCAGCAGGTCTGTCGCCGTTGTTTGCCCCTCATGGGGCATCTTAAAGCGCACCACGTGCCGCTCTCCTGCCGCCACCCGCGCTGCCGCCTCCGCCGGGTCCAACCGGCGGCACAGCCCATCGTAACGCACCGGCTCCTTGCTCTTTTGCTGCATCTGTCGCACTCGCTCCAACCGCTCTGGCGTGCAGAAACAATAGTATGCGTGGTCCATCTCCACCAACCGCCGGGCATATTTTAAGTGAATCTCTTTCCGCTCCGACTGCCGGTACGGCCCGTACGGTCCGCCCACGTCCGGCCCCTCGTCCCAGGTGATCCCCAGCCAATGCAACCCGTCAATCAATTCCTGTTCAGCCCCAGGCACATATCGTTTCTGGTCGGTATCCTCGATCCGCAAAATAAATTGCCCGCCGGTCTTGCGAGCAATCAAATAATCATACAACGCCGTTCGCCCACTCCCCAGGTGCATTCGACCCGTGGGAGATGGCGCAAACCGCACTCGTACCGGGGTGTTTGTGTCTGCCATGTCTACTCCCAAAAAATAGTACCTACTCAGCCAGAGGCGGAAATGCCTTCAATTTGAGGTGTATGTGGGGCGCTTCGCGCCCCACATACACCTCAAATTGGAGAGTTACCTTCGACCTCTGGGCAGTTACAAAAAAATACTTCAAGATTTGCGGCGAATAGCCACACTCTCCACCAGACCAATCCCAAACGAAAGCGATACCAACGAACTACCACCGTAACTAATAAACGGTAACGTCAATCCCGTCACAGGTATGACGTTTAAGTTCACCCCAATATTAACAGCCATTTGGAAAAACAACAGCACGCCAAATCCATAAGCAATTAAAGAACCAAATGGATCCGCCGCCGAGGACGATACCTGGAAACAGCGCAGCGCCACAAAAAACAGCAATGCAATGATCAACACCGTTCCAACAAAGCCAAACTCCGCCGCCATCGCAGAGAAAATGAAGTCGGTATGCCGCACTTTGAGAAAGCGCAACTGCACCTGGGTGGCCGTACCGTACCCCTGTCCGAACAAACCGCCTGATCCAATCGTCACCAGGGCCTGTTCCACGTTGTACGAGTTTCCATGCCGTGCGTTTGGGTCAGGGAATAAGAAGTTCGTGATGCGCTGTAACTGGTAATCCTCGATAAATGGTATTTCTACGCCCGAGATTAGCAGCAAAATAAATAACACCAGAACAATTGCCCCCATCCCGGCGAACAGCCCCAAAAACTTGACCGGCAATCCGCTCACCCACATCATAGAGAACCACAGTACAAAAATCACAATCGATGTGCTCAAGTTTGGTTGAAGCAGAATCCAGATCACAATTCCAAAAGTCATCAAGAAGCTCATCACCACCCAGCGCAAATTGCGCGGCTTGTTCTTATTCCGCGCGTAATAATCCGCCAGGACAATGATCATAATGATTTTGGCCAACTCTGAAGGCTGGATCAAGATCAAACCGGTATCCAGCCAGCGCGCTGATCCAAATTTGGCTTCGCCGTAAACATAAATCACCAGCAGAGCCAAAATCGCGAAAATATACATCAATCGTGATAACGCTGACCAGTAACGGTAGTCGATCAACGCAAACACCATGATCACCACAAAGCTGATGCCCACGAAAATTGCCTGGCGCTCCACCAACCCCGAAAGCACCTGGTTTCCGGCAATCGCCGAGCGCACCATCGCCACGCCAAAGATCGACAGCAAGATGACAGCGCCTAGCAGCCAAAAATCAAACCTCTTCCAACTCTGTTTCTGCACAGCTCCTCTTACGAGCTTCGCCGGCGCGTGACGGGCCGCAGCGGAATATCCGCCAGCAGCCGGTGCTCGCGCCCTTCCTGCGCCATGGTGATGTTCACCCCCGCGGTGTCAATGGTGATATACCGGGCAATCACAGCGATCAATTCGTTTTTCAAATCTTCCATCTGCGCCGGTGTTAAATCGGTCCGGTCATTAATCAGCACCAGTTTCAAGCGGTCCTTTGCTTGATCCGCGCTTTGGGCCTTCGTTCCGAATAAGCGTTCAAGCCATCCTGCCATGTTAACCTCCGGAGCGCATCATCCTGGCCAGCTTCTGGAAGAGACCCTGCTTGTCTTCCAGGTTCATGAACGGCACCTTTTCGCCGCCCAATCGCCGGGCAATATTTTGATAAGCCTCACCGGCCCGAGTCTTGCCGTCCAGCGCCACCGGTGTGCCGCGATTGGTGCTGATCACCACGTTCTCGTCTTCGGGAACAATGCCAATCAGTTCAATCGCCAGCAGATCCAAAATGTCATCCGCCGAAAGCATATCCCCGCGCTTCACCAGCGCCGGGTTGAGCCGGTTAAGGATGAGCCGCGCCGGGCCTTTCTCTTCCGCTTCAATCAACCCAATGATCCGGTCAGCATCGCGCACAGCCGAAACCTCTGGGTTGGTCACCACCACCACCACATCCGCAGGGGCGATCGAGTTGCGGAACCCGCGCTCAATCCCTGCCGGAGAGTCGATCAAAACCCAATCAAACTCGCCCCGCAAATCATCACACAAACGCACCATGTCGCTAGGCGAAACCGCGCTTTTATCACGTGTCTGCGCCGCCGGGATCAAGTACAACTCAGGCAGCCGCTTATCACGGATCATGGCCTGGCGCAGCCTGCAACGCCCTTCAACGATATCCACCAGATCATAAACGATCCGGTTTTCCAGGCCCAATACCACATCCAGGTTGCGCAAACCGATATCTCCGTCGATACAAACAACCTTCTTGCCACCCAGGGCAAGCGCGACAGCCAGGTTGGCTGTAGTGGTGGTTTTCCCAACACCGCCCTTCCCGGATGTAACCGTGACGACTGTAGCTGCCATGTATTTCTCTTCTCCCTCTATTATTTCTTTGCTTTCCAGGTTTCAGCCACCAGGCGGCCTTCTTTAATCCATAACATTTCAGGCTCGGGTTTTCCCCGGCGTTGAACATTTTCTCGTGTAAACCCCGCGATGCGCAGTTGCATGGGGTCCATCTCCAGCGCGCAAACCACCGCGCTTTCATCCCCATCCACCCCCGCATGAACGGTACCTTTCAACTTACCCCACACCACCACGCTCCCCCCCGCCAGCACCTCGCCGCCGGGGTTCACATCACCCAGCACCACGATATGCCCCTTGTGAGCCACCTTGAACCCCGAACGAACGGTGCGGTGCACAAACAGCGCCTGATCACCGGAAATGTTCGTGTCCATTGAGCGAATCGCGCGTTCGGGGCGCGGGGTCGAGAGGCGCGTCGCCAGCCCAAGCACCTGGGCCGTCTGCTCGGTCACAGGCGAATTACTCAACACAGCCCACAGCGAGATGGAATGCTCCGACAATTTATCCCGCAGCGCGCCCAGCTCCACCGCGTGCAGGATATGGTTACCCACATCCAGCGTCACGCGGGCTCCTTTGAGAAAAGCCTGGCGCTCTGCCACGGTTTGCAGTAAAAGAGTTTCCACCTCCGCCCATTCCCCTTCCCCCAGAGTAATGAGCAGGCCGTCTTTCACACCTTTAATATTAATTGCAGAACGCTTATCGGTCAGCATAAACGACTCTCATATTCCTACCCGGGTCTATTGCCCACGGGCGGCATCAATGGCCTTCAGTTCAAAATATCCTTCCATCACCGTGCGAACGATCGGCGCAGCTACGCTCGCCCCTTCGCCACCATTATACACGAAAGCGACCACCGCAATTTCCGGATCATCATACGGCGCATACCCAAAATACCAAGAGTGGGTCGGCCAGCTACCACGAGCGCACAAGTTCTTCGCTTGCGCCCGGTCATCACAATATTCCGCCGTGCCGGTTTTGCCCGCCGATGGGATCGTCATATCCGCAAAGGGGAACTTTGCGGTGCCATCCGTCACCACCAGGCGCATCCCCTCTTTGGCCATATCCACCACCCACGACTCGATCGTCTTCTTCTCACCGGTCAAAAGGTTGTTTTCGTCATAAACGCTGATCACGGGATCTTTGGTCACGTCCCACTTCAATCTTGGCTCAAACGGCCGGATCACTTCGCCCTCGGCGTTATATACCTCCCGAATCAGGGTCGGCTGCATATACGCGCCGTTGTTCGCCAGGATGGATGCCGACAGAAGCACCTGCAGTGGGGTAGCCAGAATGTACCCCTGTCCCATCGAGGCAATATAAGTATCGCCCGTGGTCCACGTCTCACCCAGGTTCACGCGCTTCCAGTTCGGGTCAGGGATCAAACCATCTTCTTCGCCCGGCAATTCAATGCCACTGCGCATGCCATATCCTAACGCCCGCGAGTATTCGCCCAGACGCCAGATGTTGAGCCCCGTTTCCACCTCGCCGGCGAACCCGCCACCGATTTTGTAGAAATACACGTCGCATGAGTACATCACGCCCCGCAGCCAATCCACTTCACCATGCCCGGCTTCTTCATAACAAACATAGTCGATGGGCCGCCCGGGGTCATTGACCAATCCCTTCTGAATCACCGTAATCTTGCCGGGATCCGTCAAAAGCTGGTCTGGCGTCACCACGCCTTCGTTCAACGCGCCCACGGCCGTAGGCATCTTATACACCGATCCAGGCGGATGTTCAGCCGAAATAGCGTGGTTGAACAGCGGGCGGAAGGGATCCTCCTGCAATTGCTGGTAGTAATCATACGGAATGATGCGCGTCATGCGGTCGTTCTCGTAAGTCGGGATAGATACCATCGCCAAGATTTCACCTGTTTTCGGATTGATGGCGATGACTACGCCGTTCCGCGAGCGTTCTTCGTTGAAATACACGTTCCAAAAATTAATCATCCCAACCAGCGCCTCTTGGGCAATGCCCTGCAAGCGCGTATCGATCGTCAGGCTGATATTATTCCCCGGCACTGCGTCAATCGGTGTTTCCAGGTTGCGTAATTCCTTCCCCGAAACATCCACCTCCACCACCCGCAAGCCGTTCTTTCCGCCCAAAATATCCTGCTGCGTCGCCTCAATTCCCGCGTAGCCGATTTTGTCACGGTCCGCCACAAATCCTTTCGAGACGTAGTAATCTTCGAGGCTGGCCGGAATAGAGCCCAAGAATCCAATCACCGTCGCCGTCAGCGAGCCGGTGGGATAATCGCGCACCGATTCCACCTCAATGCCCACGCCCGGCAAGTCCGCGGACATGGCCCGGATTGTCATGGCGGTTTCTTCATCGATACCGCATTTGATATTCACCGGGTCATACGGAGCATTCGTGTCGGCGATAAAAACCACCTGCACAATGCCCAGGTCCGTTTTACACGGCGAAAAGACCCGCACCGTTTCCTCGTTGATCTCGCCGTTACTCACCGGCACATCGATCAACTCGGACAGCTTGCGGTACACCTCTTGCACGTTGGGGTCCAGTTCGGTCGCCAACGCGGTTGCATCCCCAAACGCCGTAGGATCGCCCGGCAGTTCCGCCGGGGTGATGTTGACGTTATAAGACGGCACGTTTTGCGCCAGAATGATCCCGTTACGGTCATAAATGATCCCCCGCTGGGTTTGGATATTCACCTCTGTGCGCCGGTTTTCATCCGCTTGACCTTGGAAATCGGCTCCTTGAGCAATTTGCAACTCGAACAAACGCAAGGAATAAACGCCAAAGATCAGCCCAATAATCGCGTAAACAGCCCACAGGCGCCAACGATCCCAATGTCCTTCTGCGCGCCCCTGTCCATTCTTTTGGTTCATGCAGCTACCTCTTCCGGATAAACCGACTGAGCCAGCCCCGCAACGATCGTATACACCGGCAGCGCCAGTAGTAAGTTCAGCAGCGTGCCCGGCAGCACCACCCGGTTGATACTTTCCATCAACGGATAGGAGGTGCCTTCAAATTGCAGTGCCGCCCAGGTCAATGCAGGCAAAATCACCGAGCCTGCAAAGGTGGCCAAAAACAAAGAAACTAGCGGCGATTGCCAGATTCGGGCCCGAAGCACCCGGGCCAGAATGGCTACAGCCAGATAACCCGCGATCGGAACCACTAGTGGGACATGTGAGATAATCCCCACCAATACCCCACCAATCGCGGCCCATTCCACCGCTGAGCGCACGCGCTCTTGCACGGCCCACGCCGTCAGTACCAGCAACACCAGGTCTGCGGTCCCATTCAACAATGTCAAAGTGCTCATCACGGTGGTTTGCAGCATCAGCACGAGTAGAAACACAGGCACAGCCAGAAGTATGCCGATCATGGCGCCGTCCCCGCGGGGATGA
>JAEXTI010000329.1 GCA_023406965.1 Chloroflexota bacterium | reverse complement strand
ACGCAACGCTTCCCCGTCCTGCACTACGGCCCCGTGCCATCCTTCAACCCTACCACCTGGGATTTCAAGGTTTGGGGCGAGGTGGAGCAACCCCTGCGATTCTCTTGGGACGAATTCAACCAGCTTCCCCGCGTACAGGTGAAAATGGATTTGCACTGCGTTACCCGCTGGAGCCAGTTCGATATGCTCTGGGAAGGCGTGACCTTGCGATCTCTGGTTGAGCAGGGCCTGCTCAAGATCAAACCCACGGCGCGCCATATTCTCCAGCACGCCGAGTACGGCTACACCACCAACCTGCCCCTCGAAGTGGCCCTGCAGGACAACTTCCTTCTCGCCACCCACTACGACGGCAAGCCCCTGGACCCCGAGCACGGCTACCCGCTGCGCGGGGTGATCGGCGCCATCCCCGAGCGCGCCGACCTGGTCACTCCTTATCTGTGGAAGGGCGCCAAGTGGCTGCGCGGACTGGAATTTCTTACCGAAGATAAACTTGGCTTCTGGGAAGAGGCCGGTTACCATAATAAAGCCGACGTTTGGAAAGAAGAGCGCTACGCGCGCGGATAGCAATTTCTAGCGCTTTTTTCGTCGCCCGAGAAGACCTATTGCCAGTCCGATTCCTGCCAGCACACCCATAGCCGCCCACACGCCGCGCCAGTCCAGCGCCAGGCTGGACTCACCCTCACGCATCGCCGGCACCGCCGGATCGCAATACTCTGCCAGCCAGCTTAGCGCCGGAGTGGGCACGCCCGCCGTGCGGGTCAGATCGCGCACTTCGACCATCAGGCGGCACATCTCGTCGCGGGCGGCATTGGCGTGGCGGGCCAAAGCCAGCTCAGTGCGCGGATTGGGCATGCGCTTTTGTAAAATTGCAACGATCAGCGGCTCGGGAATCCAGCGCAAAACCTGGTATCCTCGTGGCGTGATCGGAATGTGAAGCGCATCCAGCGTTTTCATTCCCTCACGCACCGCCCGCACGATCAACGTCAAACCGTCGCGGGTGCGCGCCAGCCGGTAGATATCCCCGCCTGCCAGGTACACGCCTGCTGCGAGCGGCGCAACCAGCACCGCATGAGTTTTCAGCCAGGCGTCCATGTTGTCAGAGTAGCGGGTAGGCAGCCCTGCCTCCTGCAAGGCCCGGCTGATCTGTTCCAGGCGTGGAGTGATGCGCCCGTCCAATTCGCCCAGCGTGGTCGGTTGGACCTTTGAGGCCAGCACATAACGAACAGCGCTGCCTTCGCGCCGCCCGCCAGCGCCGGGAAAGCCCAGCACCACCCGCTCGCGCCCGAGGGCCTGGACCAGCTCGGCAGGGCCGGCGGCATTGTTTACCAAAAACAACACGTTGGGCGTGTGATGGTTGGCCGCCAGCACCGGCAGCACCCCGCCGACCTGGTTTTTTCGAACGACCACCAACACCCAATCGAAGGCCTCTTCGGGGTCTAGCCGTTCGCTAATGCGCGTCTGCACGGTGGTGAGGATGCCGGTGAGATCATCGATCAGTTCAATGCCGCGTTCGCGTAAATCCACCAGGCGCTGCCCTCGAGCTAGCAGCGTCACCTGGTGCCCAGCTCGTTGCAGTTTTCCTGCGTAAAGGCTGCCCAGTACCCCCGCACCGATCACGAGAATTTTCATGGCTTCCTCCTCCCATGCCGAGAGTGAATCTCACCGCGAATCATCAATGGGAACGCGGCGGAAGTGAAGTTTTGCGTCTTTTTGCAGTATAGCCTCCCCTCCATGAATATTCAATTGATTTCGGAATTCTTGACGCCGCCTTGACGCCCTCCTTCGTGACCGTATTGTACAATCTGTATAACGGAGGTTCCTATGACACCAATCGTCTTCAAACCGCGCCCATCCTCCGGTTGGTTAACGCTGGGTGGAATCGGTTTTGTTCTGCTGGCCTACTCAGTGGCCATCCTTGCCTCATCCATAAGCGCCAACACAGGTTTGGGTTTCCTCTGGCCGATTTTGCTCATGGTTGGAATTGGCGCTGTTTTTATCTTTATCGCCGCCTGGTTCCCTACCATGCGGTATGTCCTCCATGATGAGACCCTCGAACTTATCTATGGCCCCTTGCTGCGTTATAAAATTCCCCTCGCAGAGATCCGTGGGATGCGCCGCCGCGACTTGCGTATATCGCTTATCTCCAGCATGCGCCTGCCCGGCCTGGCCTTGTTTGAAGTCACCTACGGCGATGTCGGCAAGGTCAAGATGTGTTCCACTGCCGCTCTAAAAGGCATTTTGATCATTGAGACCGAACACGGTCTATACGGGATCACGCCCGCCGATGAGGAAGGCCTGGTGGCAGCCGTGCGTGCGCGGACTGGAAAATAACATGACCGGCATCTATCCGATGGCCGCCCTGACTCTGCTCATCGGGGCGGCTTGCGCTATGGCCTACCTGGCCACTGGCTCGAAAGATGGGCGCAAGTACTGGCCGCTGCTGTTGTTGGGGCTGCCGCTTTCTTTTCTCGTCAATCGCCTGGTCAAGGGCCCGCTCATCCAGGCCGTGATCACCTCTTCCGGGGTCTCGCCTTCGCTGAATGCGGACTCTCCGGTTTGGTTTGCTTTGTTTGTTTTAATGACCGCGCCTTTCTTCGAGGAGCTGGTCAAGCTGCTGCCTTTTGTTCTGCCGGTTGCTCGCCGTCACCTGGCTCAGCCCTGGTCCGGGTTATGGGCCGGCCTGGCTTTGGGCATGAGCTTCGGCCTGGGCGAAGCCGCCTACATTGCCTACGGCATCGCCCAGGCGCCCCAATACCAGAGCATGCCTTCTCATTTATTCACCGGCTACCTCTTTGAGCGGCTCATGGTTGTCTTTTTACACGGTTTTCTGACTGCCATCGCTGCCGCGGGGCTTGCCCTGGGCTGGCGGCGGGCAATTTTCAATCTGCTCGTGGCAATGGGGTTGCATGCCCTGACGAACTCCGGCATTGTGCTCAACCACCTGGGCTGGATCCCACTTGCCTGGGTACAGGCGCCGCTGTTTCTGGCCATCCTGATTGCTGTATTGTACTTTGAGCGCCTCCGCCGCCGCGAATTGGCTTTCATACCTTCCGAGGATGCTTCCGAGAAGGTATACTTTTAACATGAATATCTATCACCTCACCTCTGTAAAAGAATGGCAGGCGGCCAAAACCGCGGGTGTGTATCGTGCTCCTTCCCTGGAAACCGAAGGTTTTATTCACTGCTCCACCCGTGAACAGGTGGTCGACTCGGCCCAAAATCATTTTGCCGGGCGCGCCGACCTTGTTCTGCTGTGCATCCAAAGCGGCGTGCTTGTCTCGGCCCTGCGGCTGGAAGGCGAACGACTCTGGCCCCATATCTACGGCCCTCTCAACCTCGAGGCCGTGGAGCGAGTCGTAGAGTTTCCCTTGCAAGCCGACGGCACTTTCCAGCTTCCTCCGGGCGTCTAAAAGGTTCTCTCACCAGGTTAGAGAGTTATTTCTTGTGGGTGTTTGTGCGGCGCAGCCGCACAAACACCCACAAAATTTACACTTTCTAGTCCTACATCTTGACTCTTTTCGGTTTGTTGTTACAATATATGAGCATTTATTCATATATTGGAGTCCCTATGACCGCTTCCCCA
>JAEXTI010000299.1 GCA_023406965.1 Chloroflexota bacterium | reverse complement strand
GCGTAGCCGTACAAACTCCCACAAAACGAATCTCCCTTATTTAGCGAGAAGACCGCTAAGTTCCTTCCTGTAATGTGATTTTATCCTGCTGACCAACCTGCTTAGCGGTTGCCTAGGATGGCCTTCTACGCAGCCACGCCGACAATGACAGGTAGATGTATTGCTGCTTGAAAGCTCTAGCGCTTGAGCAACGGCAGAAATACCTGATACTCCTCTAGTTTACTGAGTGGTAAGGGTGGGGTGGGGTTGTCGGCTCCGTTGGGGTCGACTTGGAAAAGCACAACTGCTAGCATGTTGCCCCATACCTGTGGGATTGCTGCGGCACGGATGGACGCCTGAATATCTGGGCCTTCGGTGACGGCCCAATCTGTACCAACAGAAAAATCGTAGCGATCATCATAGTAGCTGCTTTTCATGCCGGGGAAGAAAATTGATACGCCGTGGGCAGTGTCAAAACTGGAGCTATTGTGAACGATGTAGTTGTCCTGAACCGCAGCCATCACCCCATCTGCAGCAGACTGGATTTCTGGGTCGATGAAGCTTGCCTTTACCAGCCTGGCAAAGTCATATAGATCGATATAATCGCCTTTGAAACTCTTCACCGAAAAATTGCGGATCGCCCAAAGTTGAATAGAATAATTGGCGACTTCGGCATCTAGCTCACCTGCCAGGGATTCGATGGCCGTCTTGAGCGCCCCCACTTTGCTCAGGTCTGCCACGGACATGGTATATGATTGGCCGAGCGTGATGATTTCATTGGCATAGCCGTTAGCAAAAGCTTGGGCAACGGCTAGAGGCACGTCACTCTGCGTAATGACATTGAGTGTGTTTGTGTAACCCGTTGTGAAAGTTTTCTGGCGATCTTCACTGGCGACATAATAGTCCGCCAAATCACGGAACTGGTAGCCATCTTCCACCATACCCATCAGGCAGGTATTGGTTACCAGCACGTTCAGCTTTTGGCGCGTGGATATGGGCTGAAGTATGGCAGTTTGTATCTCTTTGAGAGTTAACAGGTCGCCAGAACTGGTCTCATCTAATAATGCGCCGCCCAACCCGTCGCCATGATCGTCCAGCACCAGGGTGTACTGGCTGGCCGGGAAGCTGTCCATGGCCCAAGCGGTGAAACTGCTAAGGACTGTTGGGTCTCCCATATTCAGTTCGTTTTGCGGCCATATGTCTTCACCGACAGTGTAGGTGGCCATAGTCGCCAGATTGGCATCTGGTTTCATCCAATAATAAGCGCTGTCGCCCGTGCCCAAGCGATCCCACAGAACCACCACGTTGACGCCTGGATTTCCGGTTCCTGCCTCAATATGGTTGAAGGTCTTCTGGTAATCGGCGTCTAGATCGTTGTCGCCGTTGAGAACATAGATCAATGTCCATTGAGGCAAATCGGCGGTGAAGGCTGCCCCAGACACATCGCTGCCCGAGACGGTCACTGGGAGTGAGGACGAGGGAAAGGTGTAGCCGCGCTTTTCTACCGTGACGAGGTAGTTGCCATTCTCCAGGCCGGTGATGATGAAGCTGCCGTCCATACCAGAAATCACGGTATGCCCCTGCCCGTCACTAATACGAGCGCCGGGTAAAGGCTTGCCGCCCAAAACATTCACTGTGCCTGATATGCTAAAGCCACCCGGCGGCGGGGCTTGTACAATCTCATGTAAATAGATCTGTCGCCAGCTATCTGGATCGGTAGGGGCCAGGTTGGCAGCCAGTGAAGAAAAAGCCACATAGTGTCCATCTGCGGAAATGGCGGGATATTCTGATGCTCCATTGGCTTCGACGCCTGCCGAAGTGACTGAGACACGGGTGGTGGTGCCAGTTTGCATATCACGCAGGAAAATATCTGCCGTACCATTCGTGTCTCCAGAGATCAGGTCTGAAGAGTCTGAATAAAAGGCGATATAGCGCCCATCCGCCGAAATGGACGGCATCAAGGAAATACCCAAAAACGAGGTTTCGCCGTTGGATGCGATCGATACCAGCGCAATTTCCCCAGTCAAGCGGTTGTAGCGATATATATCATCCGAAAAATTGGTATCTTCATTAGAGAAAAACGTGTTGGCCTCAAAAGCAATATAATTTCCATCCCTGGAAAAACTAGCGAACCGCGCAACTGCGTCACTCGAAGGGGTGTTGGACTGCGCGATATAGGTTGTCTGCGCGGTCTGTTGATCGTGCAGGTAAAAGGCCCAGTACCCGTTGGTGCCCTCGGGCGCGAGGTTGGTGGCGCGGGAAGCGAACACCACGTAGCGTCCATCGCCAGAGATGTCGGCACTCGTGGACCCAGCGTTACCTTGCGCGCCTGAAGAAGAGACAGAGATGCGCTTAGTTTGGCCAGTCTGCTGATCATAGACGAATACATCGACCACGCCGTTGGTGTCATCACCCACCAGGTTGGTTGCTGTGGAGTAGTAGGTAATGTAGCGACCATCGGTGGAGATGGCCGGGCGGTTGGATGCGCCGTTGGACTGCGCTCCTGCTGAAGAGACCGACACGCGTGTGATCTGGCCTGTGTCGCGGTCATGAACGAAGATATCTAACTGCGTGTTGGTGTCTCCGGTGACCAGGTTGGTTGCGGAACTGCTAAAGGCGACGAAACGCCCATCTGCAGAGATGACGGCGGAACCGCTGCTGCCGTTCCCTTGTGCGCCTGCAGATGAGACAGATACGCGCGAGGTCTGGCCGGTTTGCATATCTCTAACAAAGCAATCGCCCTGGCCGTTCGTATCTCCGGCGACCAAAACGGGCGAGCTCGAGGTAAAGGCGACGTAGCGTCCATCCGCCGAAATATCTGGATAATTGGAGATACCCGTTGCCGGTCCGCCGCCGGTACTGACGGAAACCAGAGTGGTTGTGCCAGTGGTTTGGGATAACGGCCTGGCATATGTAGGCGCGGCAGCAACATGTAATAGTGCGATGAGTATGATGCAGACGATTAAGCGCTTCATGAGGATTCCTCTCTCGATTGGGGTGTTTAGTTTTTCTCGGTACTCATGGGGTAGTTGCCCCATTATAAATTAACCTCCGGAAAAAGTTATGGGTTGTAGTTAGTTTCTGGTGCGAAACGCGCAGCGCAGCACAGTAACAATTGACAAAAGGAAAGCCTCTTTGGTACAAGATTGGTTACCAGGCCAAATCCAACCAAGGAGGCTCCCCCCAATGTTACGCGAACGCTACCCGGTTGACAAGCAATTTGATGAAATCAGTGTGTATTTTCCAAAAATGGATCCCGTGTTGACGAAGATCGATTTTCTCTTGGAAGACGAAGAACTGTACCGGTTGATCCGAGAGGATTAGTCCAAACGGCGACCGAAGAGTATGGCGACAGGGAGGAATTCGACGCCTGTGGATGTGGCCTTGCGTATGCTGGTTGTAAAACGACTGTATCAGTACAGCTATGCTGAGACCGAGAGGCAGGTTGGCGACAGCCTGAGATTGAGAAAATTTTGTCGCGTATACCTGAACCCGGTACCAGACGATACGACGCTGATCCGATTAGCAAACCTGATCCAGCCGGAGACGTTAGAGAAATTCAATGCACGGATCACAGTGTTGGCGGTGAAAAGCCAGGTGACCAGCAGCAAGAAGCTGCGGACGGATGGGACAGTGGTTGAGACGAACATTCATGTTCCCAGTGACAGTCGCCAGCTAGCGGATAGCGTTCGGGTGTTGGCCAGGAACATCGAAAAAGCCAGGAAGGTCATCGAGAAAACCCAGGATCAGGTGGTAGAGAAGCTGGAAGATTTCACGCAAGCGGCCCGTCAAACGGCTCGCAAGATCGGCGAAATACTGCGCAAACGCACGGATGAAGCTCGAGAAGCCGGGAAAGAGCAATATCAGGCATTGATCACCATGGCTGAGAAAACCATCCAACAGGCTGGTCAGATGAAGGAACAGCTTGGGAAACAAACCGGGAAGGTCGCCGAACGCATGAAACAAACCCTGGCAACCTTTGAGGCTTTAGCCGAGAAAGTGGTCGACCAAACCAAACGGCGGGTCCTTCAAGAGGAGAGCGTGCCTGCCCACGAGAAGGTCTTGAGCATTTTCGAACCCCACACGGATGTGATTTGTCGTGGGAAGGAAAATCATCCAGTGGATTATGGGCATAAGATTTGGCTTGATGAAGTAGATGGCGGTATCGTGAGCCACTACCGAATTCTGGATGGCAATCCGAATGATGAAACTCAATGGGAGCCGAGTTTGACGGCGCATGTAGAGACGTTTGGCGCACCACCCGAGCAAGCCAGTGCAGATCGTGGGCTATATTCAGCCGACAATGAGCAATTCGCCAAAGACCTGGGCGTTAAGCATGTTGTACTTCCTAAGCGCGGATATAAATCCAAGGAGAGGCGAGAGCACGAGAGGCAGGAATGGTTTGTAGAAGGCAGGAAGTGGCATGCGGGCGTAGAAGGTCGGATCAGTGTTCTGAAAAGAGCGCATGGCCTCAGACGTTGTATCGATCGTGGTTTTTCTGGCTTTCAGCGTTGGGTTGGTTGGAGCGTGATCGTAGGAAACCTGGCTGTGATGGGTCGAGCGTAACAAATGGAGGTATTCGATTGTCAATGTTCGATAAGCTGGTGCAAAACCCGTTCTTCACCCGTTCTATGCCGGTTTTCTTGAGTTTTGCACCAAAACTAAACTAGAAGCTACAATTGAAAATATGACTTGAAGACTAATTATTTTTCCGATGAATGCTCTCAGCGTAATGCGTGACAGGCCGAAAACGCGAATGATTGCTGACTTGGTGGTGTGATCCAAGACTGCCTCCGAATTGCCGGGGTTTGAGATGGTTTTTGTGGAGCTAATGAATTTCAAGGAATCGAACTTCTCTATCCGCCCTTACAAAGAAGTAGACAAAAAATATCAAGTTGTGTACCAATATTTGAAAGTAAAAAGCTGGGACAGCACACGTAGTAGTGATACAGATCTTCTTGCCCCTTACCTGAATTGTATACTACAGAGATGATTCTAGTAAATAATTTTGCTGAAGCACCTTACACTTTTGTCACAGAGATTTGTTTTAGTGGGGCAATTGATGTGCAACTTGCCATGCTGCCCCCGCCATACCCCACCTATATATCATCATCCCATGCTTGCTCGCATCTTCTCCTGCGACGACAGCCTAGATGGTGACTTTTAGCAACATGTGGAAAAATTCACACTACACTGCAAAACAAGTTAATGGAAAGTGCGAAACAAATTTTGCGCAGTAAATAACCAATGGCGCTTGTTGTAATAAGCGATTTCACTTCCCAGTGGGGGAGATGATAGAATGGTTATTCCGCATCTTATGTTTGACAATGCTAAAATAGCATGATATATTTTGTGCAACTTTATACCCTTGGTTTCCAGGTCGCAAGAAAAGCCTAGATTAGTATCCCCCACCAAAGCAGCGACCACTTGTACGGTATCTGACCGTACCTGTGGTCGCTCTTTTTGTTTTCTCAATCTGGAGCATTTATGAAAATAGACCCAATACAACCTGTCAAAACCTCCTCACTCAAGCATCTCTTTTGGGCGATTAGCATGCTTGCCCTGGCTCTGTTAACCACGGCGGCTTCGCTGCCAGCAAAACCTGCACCAGAAACCACAAGCCAGTCCCTCCCAATAATCACAAACAACCAACCCTACTACCACAGCGATGCATGGCATCTTGACGCAACAACCGTGGGAAGTATTTCCACGAAACACCTGTTCTCGGAATCTGTCGACCTGATAGAAATCAGCTACGGGAAAAACAAGCTTTGGGCAGCCGTTGGGATCACCAATCCTGACGGAAGCTATGAAACCTGGGTCGAAGGCTCACTTAACCCTCATGAACTGAGAAACGAATTCTCCAAACCCCGTCGCATTGTACTGAGGGTTCCCGGCACTCCTGAGTCTGTGGATCAATCCTGGTGTCAAGCCGCATTGAGCGGGCGGTGCCATTTGACTCGGATTGTCGAAGCACTCCAGCCAGGCCTTCTACTGGATGGCGATAAGGACTTTACATACGGATTGAGTAACGTCTTTGTCCGCACGGGGATATTTCCATCGCGCTATCAAAACGGTGTACTCACCTGGACCATTGAACTGGATGGTTGGTGAAATGGAGACACACGGCATAGTTCTGACCCAGCAGATATTCTGGACCGGCCTGGCCTGCGGAACCGGCTTGGGCATCCTGATTTCGTTCATTATCCGGCTAATCTCGGACTCGCGCTAACCTAGAGGTGTCTATGAAACATACCCTGCGACGAATAATCCTGTTGCTCTTTACTCTACTGCTGATCTTGACCAGCACAGCCGTGGCCCATTACATCGGTCCACAGCGCGAATCCGAAACCATCCGCGATCCCACCCGAGACTACATTGAACTGGAAAAGGTCTCCGGCCCGGGCGGGGTGCGCTTCTGCCGCCTGGACACGCACTGCTCAACCGACCCCAGCCCGGAGCAGCAGGAGTACTGGTGTAACTCAGGAACCCTCTATCCGAATGGCTGGTGCGGGGCGCATCCCGGATCGTGTTGGTCGGGCACAGTGACTACCCGTTACTGCTACACAGAGGAAGGGGAGTCCGATCCGGAAGCCACGGTTTCCTCGACCTTCACCTGCGGGACACCCGGCTCGAACGGCTGGTGCCGCGGCGGGGCGCGAGTGAATTTTAGCGCCAACGAACCGGTAGGCGGGAAAGTCATCACCTTCATCGAGGGCAATCCGGGGATCCTATGCGATCCTGCCGACGCGCCCTCGGTGACATGCGGTTGGACTCCCCCAGAAGGCGCTTCCACGCTCGAGTTCTGGGCGCACTCCACCTACGGGGACACCAGCGCCAAGGGCAGCCGCACCCTACAGGTGGACACGCTTGCTCCGACTGTCTCACTCGCGGTCCCTCCTCCATCCGGTCAGAGTGGCTGGCATGTTGCCAATGTGCAAGCATCACCGGCTGCCAATGATGCCACTTCTGGGGTTCAGCAGATGCAGTGGCAGATCGACAGTCAGGGCTGGCGAACGGATTATCCACTTTCGCTGGGAGAAGGTATTCATACCGTACAGGTACAGGCCACCGACCGCGCCGGCAACACCAACACAACCACGACAACTGTGCGGGTGGACACGACTCCACCTACTCTCGTGGTCGATGTTCCCGCCCCAGACGATTCAGACGGTTGGTACGCCAAACCGGTGACGCTGTCTGTAAGTGGTTCGGATTTGACCTCCGGATTGGCCTCGGCCATGATCCGCATCGACGGCGGAGCCTGGCAGGCCAGCCCTCTGGTGCTGGATCAAGATGGTGTGTTTGATGTCCAGTTCCGTACCATGGATGTAGCCGGGAATACAACGCAACAGACGCACAAGCTCTCCATTGACCTTCTAGGCCCAACGCTGACTTTAAATGAAGAAGGCACGTATGGAGAAGCCGACTGGTATGTAAGCGATTCGGTGGAAGTCACAGTACAGGCGGAAGATGGGGTCTCCGGGGTACGGGAAGTAGAAGTACGTGTGGACGATGGGGACTGGCAGACAACCGATCAGGTAACGGTTATCGGGGATGGCATTCATACCATCGAGGTACGAGCAAGTGACTACGCCGGTCATACAAGCAACACCGGAGGAATGTTCCGGATCGACAGCACTCCACCGAATATATCCAGTCTCATCGAAGGGCAACCCGGACTGGCCAAATGGTATATTTCCCCTGTGGATGTGAGTCTGGTGGCGGAAGACGATACAGCCGGGATTGCAGAACTGGCCTTACGTGTCGGTGATGCCGACTGGCAGGCGGCGGATCGCCTTTCTCTGGACGAAGATGGCATGTACGAATTAGCATTTCGCGCCAAAGACCAGGCTGGAAATCTCACCCATGACAGCCTGACGATCTCCATCGACCAGACCGCGCCGAGCGGAGCGATCACCCTCCCGGAGATAGGCTCGCTCTTGAGCCAGATCGTGCAGGTGACTGGCTGGGCAGAGGATAATCTGTCTGGATTGCATCGGGTGGAAGTTTCGCCGGACGGGGGCTTGACCTGGCAGGCGGCTAGCGTTACTCCCGGCGGCAACTGGAGCTATGAGTGGGACACGCTCCAGGCCAACGGCGGGAAACAACTCCTCCACGCTCGCATCACAGATCAAGCCGGAAATGTAACGACGATCCAACTGCCGGTGACGGTTGCCAACCGCGGGCCAGTGATCACGCTACAACCGCGCTGGCTTGTCGAAGAAAGCGGCAGGCTGGTCGTCGATGTCGGGGACGTACCGGTGCGGTCGGTGCAAATTACGATCCGCGATCCGCTGAATCGCTGGCCGGTGTTGACTACCAACTATGAGCCGGATTCTTATCCTCGCGCAGTCGTCTGGGACCAACATTTCGGTACAGCATTGGCCCCGGTTGGAGAATACCCGGTGGAAGTCATCGCGATCGACGAGGCCGGGTTATCGGCAAGGGCTGAAGCAGTCATCGTGGTTCCAGAACCGCCCACGCCCACCCCGATGGCTACCTCGACCCAATTTCCGCTTCGTTTCCCAACCGGAACAGCACGACCCACGAAGATGGTCACGCTTCTGCCAACCCAAACGGCGAGTGTCACCGTGGTGTCGATTACCACCGGTTCTCCCACCCCAACTCTATCCGTGACCACGCCGATTCCTACGATGACGCTGCCCTCTCTCCGCCAACCTACACCCATCTCAACCGTCCCCGAAAAACAGTATACGAAGGGGTTGTGTTTGGCCATCTTGAGCGGTATCGGTTTGTTGCTGGTATTTGCGATCAGCGCTGCACTTGATCCGCGTCCCGAAGAAATCCAACGTCTGAGTAAACAAATCAGCCGGATGACTCATCCGGACGATTGATCCATTTTTTCAAAGGAGATTGATATGGAAATTCTGTTGACCGTCACGATTGTGACCGCCTTAGTAGCCCTGGGTGTAACGATTTCACTGGGCAATGAACGCCAGCGCCAGGCCATTCAGGGGCTGCGCGAACAAGTCCGCGCTTGGACAGAGCAAGACATCCGCTTAAAGCGCGAAAAGCTTTCTCGCAGCGTTGTCGTTGAGGATGCCCAAGGCTGGTTGATTGGCTTAACCGCCCGCTTATGGGGAGTGGGTGTAGAAATCGTCAAACTCACCACCTTGCAGGTAAAAGACGCTCCCGCGGTTGTGATGTTATGTCAGGATGGCCGCCGCCTGGTATTAACTCCTACGCCGCACCAGAAATTTCTAGAAGCGGTCACCCGCCGGCGCAAAGGTGCCCTGGCCCAGATGGAAGTAGGGGTATTGGGCTCACAACCGCGCCGCGTGCCGGTGACGGAACTCTCGGTGGTGAACGCCGGCATGTTCTTCGACCTGGAAGCACAACAAGCCTGGAAGCTGATCACCGGGCAGACGATGGCCACCGAACGGCTGTGGTTGTACGAGGTGCCGCCGCATAAACAAGTATAAATATGGATCCTGATGTGAAGGCAATTTCACCGACGCTCATTTGACAGTGCTAAAATAGCATGTTATTATTGGGAACAACAAAATACCTTGGCCAATCGGTCGCCAATCTAATCCTTAGTCAGTCCACTCACCGTCCGAAGCGACCACCTGCGCGATGTCTGCTGGAAGAGCAGATCCCTCCCGCAAGTGGCCGCTTTTTTGTTTAACTTTGTTGGAGGAAACCATGCAGTTCAACCGAAAAACCTACCTCATTCTAATCGTAATCGTCTTAGCTATTTTTGCCGCGGTCCTATCGTTTCCAGGTGTGTTTCACCCTGGTTCCAAAGCCGCTACGCCCACCTTCACGGAAGACGATCTTGCCAGGCAGGCCGCAATTCTTGGCGCCACAGCTTTCTTTACCATCGATGAACAAGGCAGTCAGCAGGTTTGGATCGAGAATTTATGCCGGGTCAGCACGGAAAGCGGCTGTGCCTTCCATCAATTGGGGCTGGACAAGCTTTGGAAGCAATTCGAGGCAGCCCATACATCGATCACCCCGACGATCCTGCAGGCGGAAAAAGTCCAGCTTGCCAAAAACTCAACCGGGATGCAGGTCTGGAAAGTGACCATTGAATTATCGCGGGCGCTTCCAGGTCGTTCGGATAAACAAGACACAGCCTATGCTTTGGTCATGGCAGAGCAAGGTGGTTGGAAGTTCGACCGCTTTCTACTGCCTGCCGAAGTAAACGGCCTGGTTGAATAAGTTGAGGGAACCCATGACCATCACGACGACCTATAGAAAAACCCTGTATTTGCTGGCCGCAATCATCCTGTTGTTCGTTATGGCTGTGCCCGTATCTGCCCAAGACAACGGGGGTTCACCCTGGGCAGAAATTATCGATGAAAACGGCCAAATCCGGTACGACAACCTGATCGATCTCGGTGAAACGGTCGAGGATGTCGAATGGATGGATATTCCACTTCCGTTCGGGTTGGAACTCGATCTGGAGGCCAACTACCACCGTTATCAGACTCCAGATGGCAACATTGTTGTCATGCCGACCCCGCTGACGGTCATGATGATGGCCATGAATCCCCAGGAAAGCGGCTTGACCGGTGCGGACAGCCAGCTTGGCGTGGGTGGTTTTGTCGGCGCTGAATTCCTGGGCGCTTTACTCGGTGATCATATCGATTGGGAGCGGCTGAGCAGCCAGAATCCGAATTACGTTAACCCCGACAATTTCTGGCAAGCCGTAATCAACGGGCAAGAGAACGTATGGTCTTTTATCGCCGGGCTCGACTTTCTCACCGACCTGGCGCTGCTCAGTTGGAACGACCTGGATCTACGGATGGGGCTGTTGCTCTACATGAATGGAGCGGCAAATTGCGGCCAGATTCCGGGTGGATGCTCAGGAATTTTCATCGACCAACCACTGCCGGTCACTTGCCCGTCTCCGAGCGTGACCATCCAGCAAGCCACACTTAACATATTGAAAACTGCGCCGGCCAATCCGCTCGTTGTCGGGCAAGATCCTGAAAAGCGCGGGGCGGATGTTCAAGTGTCCGTCACCATTCCACCTGTGATTTATACCTGGCATGAGCCGATCTATGAAGAAGTGGATTATTGTCGCCCATTTGCGACGGGTGAGGTTGCGGATTGCCGGAGAAGCACTTCTTCTTCGGTCAACGACGGGAAGCGCGACAGCCAACTTGTGCTCGTGGAATGCCGGCGACACGTTGAATCCTTAGCGGATCCGGTGGCTACCCTACAAGCCAGTGCAACGCTGAACCCAGCCAGCAAAGCCTGGATTCTCAACCAGTTGAGCGGCGTGTATTACGAAGCCTACGTCCACCAAGAGCGGTTCAGCCTGGTTCCCGGCTTAGCGTCCTGGTCGGGCAGCTGCTCCGGCGGCACTTGCACTGCAACCGCCGCGGTGAATCGCATCCCCTTTGCGGACCCCGGCATGTTTGATCTGTCCGTGCGGGTGCAAACCAGTGGAGCCAGTTTTGCCGGACAACAAATCACCCAGCCGCGAACGCTGAGTGGGTCTGGACAAATGCAAGTCTTCGTCACCTTAACCACCCTGATTGAGCAACCATGAGCCTCCTGAACGATCTCGCCTGGTTTCTCTTGGATATACCGATCCATCTCGCGAACGGCATTCTCTTAACTGTGTATTGGTTGGTTGCCAATCTCCCAGCTTTGATCAGCATCGCCGCGGCAACTCTCATCGGTTTCCTGGCCGATCAATCTGTGTCTCAGCGTAATTCGAGGCCCTTGCGTGGCGATCGGGCAGGCGCTCCGCAGAATCTCTCTTCCGCCCAAATCATCACAGCCGGGGTGCTGGGCCTCTGGATCGCCGGCCAGTGGGGGATGGCCGCACCGGTGCCGTGGATCGGGACTGTGATGTGGATGGTCGGAGCATTCGTGGTGATTTTGATACGCAGTCAACAGTTCAACCTGCTTTGGTTTGTGAAGGCGGGGATCGCAATCTACAGCCTGGCTGTCATCGCCGGACGCCTGTACCTATCCTATACCATCCAGCTAACCCCCGAGCAGTGGGCAGCATTGATTGGATCTACTCAGAGTGCGGCCGAGGTGATTAGCAACACGCGCGGCAACATGACCACGATCATTCTGTGGGGCCTATGGCTTGTAATTCCGCTGGGATTCTTTTCGATGCTGCTTCAACAAGTTTTGCTGAATCCGACATCGATCCTCCGTCCATTTGGCGGCGCAGAAAAGGCAATTGAAGACTTGCGTTATCGACGGGGAAGGTAGGACAGCGAATGAGACCTGAGAACAGCCGTCCTCAGGCCTGATTCTCTGCCCTGCACAGAAGTGCGGTGTGCGGAAAGAAAAACGATCGTTGGATGGATAAAAATCGCGAGTTGTATTCAAACTTAGGAGAGAAAAATGATTGAGTTGATGAAAGACTTCAAAAGCGTTGGGTTATTTTTTTCGACCGGCATTGTCGGGATCGCGCTCCTTGCACTGATCACGCAAATCACCTTCATGACAATGGCGGCAACCCGTAAACTGCGCGCTCGGCGCAAACAGGCTGCGAATGTCATCATACTCCACGGTCCTCAAGCGACCCGGTACCTTCCACGGGGCTAATCCGTGGGGGTCACTTCAGCTCATCAGTCAAACTGGTGGGTTGAAGCGACTCGATAGGAGAAACGATGCTCAAGCGATTTTCTGAAGCCATCCACCAAGTCCGTAAGATATGCCCCGCGTGGTTACGCGAGAAACCGGTGGTCATGCATATTCCTGAAGACCTCACGGTAGAGGAATCCGGAGTGGAATTCGCAACCGGCAAAGATCACATGGATTACCTGTGGTTTCGAGTTGTCGAGCAGGAAGGCGGTCAGACCTATCGCGGTTATCGGGTCGTCCGGCTAATGCAATTACGGTACATCCCTCTGGAAGCCCGCGCAGACGCCGGATTATTGCAAAAAATGCGGACAGCGTTGCGCGGGATGTACTCCGCGGGCGTAAATCTGGTGTACCTGGCGGCGGGTATTTTCGGTGGCGATGCTCCCATCGGTATCGTGCAATGCTACGGTGTAACGGCGTTTCACCAAGATCTGGAGCAGGCCAAAGCGGTCTCGTTGCGAGATTTGATGGCCTTGCGATCGACATTATCCGGGGCATTCCGGCAGTTGCGGCTCGACCCCGTCAATCTTCCGCTGTCAGAATGGATCTTCTGCGCATTTCAACGCATGCCCCATGCCCTGGTCGTCGTTGGCCACCCCGACCCGCGTGAAAACGCACGCGGCGGCGAACGGTCGGTCGGCGAATCGATTGGTGACACCAATTCAACCGGGCAAAGCTTCGCCATGCAGCAAAACGAGCTGCTCTTTCGGGGGATGAGCGAACTGCGCGAAGACTTCCTGTTTGTGACCCTCACTTCTCCGCTATCCATCCCCATCATCGTGCGGATGCTAACCGGCCTGGCTGAGGAGACTTCGACCTGGGCGTCTCAACAGCAAGGGGTACGCGGTGCGGCATTTGGCGTTTCCCTACCGGCGGCGCTGATGGCCAGCATGGCCGACCAGGCCTCCCAGTCTTTTTCCGAGAACAGCGCGCATGCAACCAGCCAAGGTGTAGCAGAAAGCGAGGGCATCGCGAACACAGAAGGTTTCGCACATACGATCGGGCATGCCTCCACCCGAGGCTGGGCCCATACCGTCAGCCAGGGAGAAAGTATCACCAATGGCACTGCAGAAACCCACGGAACCTCGGTCAGCGATGGATCGACGGTGACCGATGGAAGTACCCACTCTGAGGGATCTTCGAGTATGGGTTCTCATACGGACACCTTTGGTTGGGGGTTGCGGGGATCTTTAGAGCCGGTGGGGATTGGCATCGGCGGCAATGTCAACTGGGGCAGCGCGGATAGCATGGCATCCGGAAGCAGTGTTTCGGACAGCTCTTCGCACTCAGAATCCGTTAGCCATATGGAGACCGTCAGCCATGCCGTTACCCAATCGCACTCCGTTACCCAAAGCCGCTCTGAAGCACACACCGTTTCCGGGGCGGAAACCGACTCAGTTTCGGATACAAGCAGCCAGTCACAAACCGAGAGCCAGTCTACCACCCTCTCGAACGCCAACAGTCAGAGTAATGGCCTGGCCTTTGGCCAGGTGGTTGGTCGGGGATGGAATAACGGTTTATCGGTAGCGATCGCGCCCTCCATATCGATGTCCAACAGTCATCAATGGCAGTTCGATCCGGCCATCCTGGTCACCCAAATCCTGCGCACACAGCAACGCCTGTTAGATATTGCCAGCCGGGAAGGAGCCTTCTACACGGATATCTACGCGTTAGCTGCCACACAACAAGGCAAGCAAGCGCTGATGGGCCTAATCGCCGAAGCATTTCACGGAACGGAAGATGTGGTTACCGGCGTTCAGGTCCGTGACCTCAGTGAAATCGAAAGCGCCTACATCGCTTTGCATGCGCGCGCGTTCACCCCTTCGACACGGGTCGAAGAGGTGCCTCAGGTTATTTCCGGTTATGCGGATTCAACCATTCTAAATATGCTGCAGGTGGCCGCTTATACTGCGCCAGGGATGTTTGAAGAAGGTACGGCTCTCACCACCCAGGAAGCCACCCCGGCCTTTGCCTTCTACCCCGCAATGAACGGAAACGTTACCCTGGGCCGGCAGTGGTCATCGGAAACCGGTCAGCTCTCGAATTCTATTCTGCGTTTGTCGCAGGAGCGCCACTTCCACACGGCTTTTGTCGGCGACACCGGTTTTGGAAAATCCGTTGCGGCGGAACGCCTGGCTTACGAGACTACGCTGCACTGGCATTATCGCACCATTATCCTGGACTTTGGACAGGGCTGGCGCAAAGCGCTGCGCTGGCCTGGTCTTGAGGACAGAGTCGATGTCCGCCAGCTTTATCCCGGAGCTCCTCGACCGCTGCGTTGGAACTTCTTACAGGTGCCGAAGCGCATCGACGTATCGCGCTATCGGACCCTGGTGGCGGAGTTATTCGCCAACGCCGGCTGTATGGGCGCACGCCAGCTCGGATTCATGCGCCGAGCCCTGACCGAGCTATATCTCGAACAGGGTGTTTTGACGACCGATCTATCTCTACAAGAATCCGAATGGGGAATCCTGCAAAATGGCGCTGAAGTGCGAGTCATCCAGGAATGGCGGGACGAAAAATCCGTATCCGGTCCCGTAACGGTAGGAACTCCGCTGGAGCAGTTATCTTCTGAAGAGTTACAAATCCTGGCCATTTTTCGCAGCCGTACCATCCGGCCTGCGGATTGGGTGGCCCGCTTGAAAAGATACCTGGACAAAATAAAGTACGACCAGGCCAGTAAAACCAGTCTGGAAGGGGTGCTGCTGCGCCTGGAACCCTTTTCGGAAGGGCCAATGGCTCACCAGTACGGCCCCGGCGTCGATTCGATCGCTGTGGAAAACCTGGGGTTACTGGGAAATTCGCAAGACCCTTGGGGCATGTCCGTCATCGAAGGCGGCGCCGAAATGGAGGAATACGCGAAAGCGGCCCTGCTGTCGCTGCTTGCAACCATTTTGTACTTCGACGCAGTCGCGCGGCGGCGGGAGTCGCTTTCGGGAGTCCATTTCCCCCCCATGCAAATCTTCTTCGAAGAAGCCAACAAGATTTTATCCGGAGTGTCGGGCGGAGCAGCGGCAGATAGCGCTTCGAAGGACGGCGCGAATTCGGTCAGTTCGATCCTGCAGTCGATGTGGCGAGACGGACGGAAATATCGCATCTTCCTGCATCTGTTGGGGCAGACAGTCAGCGAGCTGCCGGAAGGTATTCTGGCTTCCTGCGCCAATATCTTTGTTTTTCAAACCAAGAATCCTCGCGACCGCGATCTTATCTTGCCACACCTGGGCCGCAGTGAGAAAGGCATCGTCAACACCAACTACAAACGCTATTTGGCGCGCGTCCCCAAGACTTATGCGGTGGCTAAACTGGGATACAGCGAAGATGTACATCAAATGGAACCCGTCCTGGTTCACCCGCTGCTCGTTCCGGGGATCGAACCATCCGATCGGGATATTACCGAAACGCTCGGGTTGGGGCTGCCCTTCACCCGCGACGAAATCCAACGTTTATTTGACGATTTTGATTAGGAGGTTTTTGATCCATGGAACAAAAAAAGCGTTCCCCAATTGTGGCCATTCTATTGGCTGTCGTAACCGGACTAATGGTGATCGCCCTGCTCAACGGCTTCATCCGTCCCACGGATGTCGTGATCGCCAATGTGGCCATCGCCCCCGGCACAATTCTGACTGCCGACCTGGTGGAACTGCGCGCCATCCCGGCTGGCGCCAAGCCCGCCGATGCGCTGACGACCATCGAAGAGGCCCAGGGTAAGATGCTGGCAGTCGGACGCGCCCCCGGTGATGTAATCCTGGCTTCCGTGTTGGGCGAAACGTCGGCTGCCGGGATTCCCTCCGAACTTGAACCGGGGCACGTAGCCCTGGCCATTAACGTGGATCTGGCATCCGGCGTGGCCGGCTTGCTGCGCCCCGGGCAAACCGTGACCGTGATTGGCATGTTGACCCCGGATGTGATGCAGGACGCCTTCACGGTGATGTCCGCCCCATACCCCGATAGCGCTGATCTCAGCCAAATCGAGCTACTTGGTACCCCAACGCCCACCCCGACCCCACTGCCTCCGTCTGCTCCACTGACCCGCCTGGCAATCAGCGGGCTGCGGGTGCTGTTGGTGCCGCAATCTTTCCGTTACGAAGAGCTTCCTCCGGGCAGTTCCGAAGAACAGCTATATTCTTCGGCGCGCACAACGATGGCAGCGCAGGGAAACAGCGTAATCGTTCTAGATGTCCCCACCGCAGTGGTGGAGATTGTTCCAGGGTTACGCACAAACCCCGCTGCTCTTCTCGCTGCCTTGAACCAGTATGGCGCGATTCACCTGGCGCTGGAACCATCCGCCGGATTACAAGCGAACGAGATCGTTACGCTCAACCTGGGCGATCTGTACCAATCGCTGAACGAAGTTCGCGGGATCGAGGGGAATTGAGATGGGCGATAAGGTGTCCTTGATGTTAGCTGGACCAGGCCATGATGCGGTGTATTACGGGATGCAGCCCACGTTTCTCTCGGATCAACGGTTCACGGTGGTCACGCACGCTACCCAATGGACAATGCTCGAGACCAACCTGCAGCAGATGCAGCCGGACCTGGTGGTAGTTCAGGCAGAGATTGCCCCCGGCCCAGATGAGCTTCTGCCGGTTCTCTCGCGCTTACAAGCCTGGAGCGGCATTGCAATCGTGATCTTACCCCCCATTCTAAAAGATATGGAAGGGTTGTACCGGGCAGCATCGGCTGTCGTGCGGGGCGTATACATTTCCCCGGTATCCTGGGTAGAAATTGCTCAAGCGGGGTACGGCGCCGTGATGACCGAACGGGCGCGCATGACCGCCACTGCACCTCTACAGCAAGCCTTAACCGCTTCCGCTTCGATGGGTACGGGAAATTATCCCGCGGCAGTGACCGGGACCAAACGGATCGCCGTCCTCTCCCACGCGGGTGGAGCCGGATGCTCGACGATTGCCGGGAATCTGGCGTATGTATTGGGCGTTCAAAACAGTGTGCGGACTCTGTTGCTGTCCTTTGGCCTCCCACCGGGTGTGCTGACACATTTCAAACTCAAGAACGAGCCCACTGTCCAAGAATATCTGGAACGCCCCGGGAGAGCCTCGCTCCAAGCCGCAATTCAAAACCGTGAGGGTCTTGAAATACTGCTTTCGCCGGACACATCGGCCGCCTACTTGAAAGCTGACGAAGTCTCCCGGCGTGATGCGCGCGATCCAGGTAGTCTGTATTCGATGCTACTCAACAGTGAAAACGGTCAATATGCGGCCATCATCATGGATATCCCCTCTCATGAAAACACCTGGACGATCCATCCCCTGGTATTTGCTAACACCGTGCTGATCGTAGCACGACCGACCTTAGCCGATTGTGCGGCAGTTCGGCACACGCTGCGGTTACTCCTACATGGTTTACGGGAGGAAAACCGCAAGCCCAAGGACTCCATTTTTCTGGTACTGAACCAGGCCTCAGAACGCAGCAGCCTGTCGGCGCGCAGTTTCCAGGAATCCCTGTTGGGTGCCCTGGAATGGGCTCCGCCGATTGCCGCCATCATCCCTTACGATCCGGCTGTCACCCAGGCCCAAGATGGTTATTTCATCCCGGTAACCCGTTCGGACGGTTTTGCCAAGGGAATCCAGGCCCTGATCCAGGTGCTTTTTCCGAATGTCACCCGTTATGGGCAGGACACTGGAACGCAGCAAAAAAGCATCCTCCGCCTGCCGCGCATTCGCTTTGGAGGGTGATCATGAACGGACTACTTAACATGTACAGCAGCGACCCTGTAGCAGACAACCTTTCGTCAGCGATGCGGAATGAGATCATCAACGAAGTGATTGACCAGATCAATCAGGAATTTCCTCCAGCCACCTTGCAAGCGCCGGATGATAAAGCCCGGAGGGAAATTCAGGAGCGCACCCTGGCCCAGGTCAGCCTGGCACTGCGGCGCAGGAGTGCGCGCCCCGGCTTCCAATACGAAACCGCTTTAGCTGAGGAATTGACCCGCCGTTTGATCGGGCTGGGGTTTCTCGACCTGCTGCTCCCGCCAGCGCGCAACGACTTATCCGAAATCTGCGTCTATTCAAGCGGTCTGGTGCAGGTGATGAGAAAAGGCAGCGTGCGCTGGGAAACGATCGATCTCTGCCCTGAAGCAGGCGAGATTTGGCGGGTACTCGACCGCCTGGTCGGACCGCAAAACAAAACCTTGAATGAAGCCAACCCTAGCATCAACGCCAAACTGCCCTCCACGCCGCACAATCCTGGCGGCGGGCGGATCAAGGCGCTTCATCCGGCGATCGCTCCGCCTGGCCGCAATCCCAGCATCAACATCCGCCTGTTCGAACAGAAACCGGTCAAGCCGGAATGGATCTTGGAAAAAGGCGTAATGAACGTCCAGATGATGGAAACTTTGGAACAGGCCATGCAAAATGGCAGCCGGATTCTCATTACCGGTGGAACGCGCACCGGGAAAACCACGTTACTCTCGGCTTTGTGTAATTTCCTCCCGCCGGGCTGGCGGATCGTGAAGATCGAAGATCCCGAAGAAATTTGGATCGACCGCATCACCGTCCAGACAGTCGAAGCGCGGCCTCAGGCGGTGGGCACCGAAGTGCGTCCGTACACACTGGCCGACGGCGTGGACGATGCGATGCGCATGTCCCCTGACTATCTGATTATCGGCGAGGTGCGCGACGGCCGCGCAGCGATGAGCTTGTTTCGCGCTTTGATGACCGGCCACAGTGGAGCCTGCACATTTCATGCTGACAGCCCGCGCGAAGCGGTGCGCCGGCTGGCTACTGTGATGGGCGCCGACTCGGGCGTACGACCGCTGGAAGCCAACCAGATGATCGCGGATGGCATCGATGTGCTGGTGCAGATCGGCATTCGCCACGAAGTTCGGCGTGTATTAGCGATCAGCAACATCACTCGCGACCTGGCCGGGGGAGAGGTGCTTTTCAAGCCTATTTTCCAGTACATCGAAACCAGCTCGGATGAACAGCCTGTTTGGGAGCAGGTTGGGGAATTGATCAACCGGACCCATTCCGGGTGAAGTGAGGAAACATGATAGGGTTAATTCTTTGGATTGGTGTCGTGTGTGGGGTACTGTGCTTATACCTCTTCTATCCGCAGAAACGCCGCGTGGGACGTTTGGCTGAATTGTATTCGGTTGATACACTGCGGTCATTATCCGACTTGAACCCCGCCTCATTGGAATATCGCCTGATGGCCTCGGGGATGAATTATCAGCCTGTGACCTGGCGGATTCTATGCCTATCGGCCGGATTGGCGGCCCTGGCGCTCACCTGGCTTTTCCTACCGGGATTACCCGCGCTCGTCGTAGGTGGGATCGCCTATTACCTGCCGAATGCCTGGCTCGAGGATCGCGTCAAGAGCCGCGGGCGGGAGATCGATCGCTGTCTACCCATTGGGATTGGCCGGATTGCGGCCGGGTTGTTAGCGGGCGGCTCGGTACCGGATGTGCTGCAGCAGGTTGGACAATCGCTGGAAATCGAAGGCAACAACCCCCTCACGCCCGAATTGATGTTGACCGCGACCGAGCTGCGCACCAAGGATCGCCGCGAAGCGCTGCGAAACCTGGCTCAACGCTCCCCTTCGGTTTCACTCGCCAATCTAGCCCAACTGCTGGACGGTTACACCGAGGCCGGCGGGGCGCGCTATGCCAGCGTGTTAATGGACATTTCCCAACGGGTGCAGCAGATCCTGATGGCGCGCAATCGCGCCCAAGCCAAAGCGGGCGACTCGGTCGTCTCGACACGGGTACTGCCGGGCGTGCTATTTCTAATCATCGCCTATCTGTCCGCTGATCCGATGGTGCAAGAGTCTTTGCACGCGCTTCCGGTGCAGATCGCCATCGCCATGACCATGTTGGCGATGATCGTAGGCTATTTCTTGATGCGCTCGATGGTTCTGGAGGCGGTATGACAGCCCTCATTTACATGATTGGAATCGCGGTCTTCGCACTGATGGTGCTTGTCACCGTCGAGTTCATCCCTTCCACGCCTGCGGGACGCCTGGCCGATATGCTCACATCCCGTGACCAGGTGGAGTTGAAAGGTTGGCGAAAATCACTTTCGGCGCTGGACCAACCGGTCTCCCGCTGGACGCCGCTGCGTTTCCTGCGCAAAGCCAAAGCCAATTTATATTGGGCGCACCTGGTAGGAAAGTGGAACGGTTGGAACGACGTGCAGTTTGTTTCCCTGCAAATTGCGGCAGGCGTGGGTGGGATCGTGATCGGCAGTCTGGTCTTCCAGGCAATTCCTGTGGCGCTGATCGCCGGATTCCTGGCCTACCAATACCCGGCGATGAGTTTGGATGGGATCGCGCGGCGAACCCGCCGCCAGTTCCAGGCGCAGTTGCCAGAATTCATCCAATTGGTTTCGGCGCAAATGTCGGCGGGAGTCTCGATGGAAGAGGCCCTCAGTCGCACTGCCCAGGCACAAAGTATGGTCGGAAAATGGATGCGCTATGTGATCCAGATGGCCCAGGGGCGCGGGTTGATCGAGCAAATGCAGCGTGAGGCACAAGAATCGCTGATGCCCGAACTGATCGGCATGGCCGTACAGATGGATTTCATTCGCAAAGGAACCGCTCAGCAGCAGTTGATGGGCCAGTTGGCCATGAGCATCGCCGCCGATTACGTGGGAAATGCCGAACAGCGGGCCGAAAAAGTAGGTTCGGAACTGGTCATCCCAATGGTGATCTTTTACTTCCTGCCCTTCATGGTCACATTATTGGCCGTGATCGGCTGGCCAATCTTCGCCAACATCGGGAGCTAAGCCAATGGAACTGTTGAAAAACCTATTTGGTTTTGCCTTCTTTGGGGTCGCGGCCGGTTTAGCGACCGGCCAAGCTGTGCAAAATCCTTCGTTCCTGGTCTGGCTGGCAGTGCTTCACAACCTGCTGTTGGCTGCAACTTACCTGGTACGCACGCCCGCTGCCGCATATGATCGGACAGGGCTGTGGCTGGGCCTGCTCGCCGCCCTGGTGCCGTCTGTGCACAGCCTGCCCGCACTAATGCCGGTGTATGCCGAAGTGGTTGGGCTGGCCGGCTACAGTTTGGTCTTGTGGTCCTTGTGGACGCTGGGCTCGTCCTTTGGTGTAGCCCCGGCTGACCGCGGCCTGGTGTCTCAGGGTCCGTACCGTTGGGTGCGGCATCCCATGTACCTGGGAGAATTGATCTTCCGCTTTGCCCTGATCACCGCCTCCCCGCAGCCGTTCTGGTCGTTCTTGCTGGCGATCGCTCTGGCCGCCATCCAGGTGGCCCGGATTCTGCGCGAGGAGCGCGTCATTCGCGGATATCGCTTGTATGCCGATTGGATCCGCTGGCGTTTGGTGCCGGGCATATGGTGACAGGCATTTAGAAATCATCGAATTACGAATGGATCACAAAAACAACTATGGAAAATGAAAAAGATACCGAACTACCCCCTAAAAATACCGGCGGCTCAAGTGCGCTCTTGAAACCATTACGAGCCTTTTTCGCCAAACGCAATGTGCGCCTACCGAGAAACATTCCTCTGCGCGTGCTGGCTCACGCTCGCCGCATCATCCTGAGCCTGGAGAAAGGGCGTGAATACACGGACTTCAAAGGAAAACGTCTGATGCCGGAGCGCAACCTGATCTCGATCCCGGTGGGCAGGAATTGGCGTTTGTTAGCGGAATGGCAGGAAGGCAAAATCGTTCCGAGCCGGCTGCTATCTCACCAAACCTACAACTACCGAAGGCAAAGATGAGCATGCCCATCTTCAAGTTTGCTGAACTTGCCTTGCTACCAGTCGTCTTTCTCTGGTTGGCCGTGTGCGTCCGCCATGATCTGAAAAGCCGGGAAGTTCCGGTGGGATGGACGGTTATTCCTCTGGCGATCACCGGTTTGATGGCCGTGCTGTCCGGGCGGTGGGGACCGGCTTGCCTGGTGCTGATTCTGGTTTTTCTGTCCGACCTATCCGCCCGCCGAATGATCTGGGGCTTGTTGGCGACCGTCGGTGTGCTTCTGGCACAGCCCACAGCAGGCGCGCTCTCGATCTCGATCTTCCTGGTTTGGGCGCTCTGGGAACGAAGTCTGCTCGGCGGCGCGGATGCCAAAATCCTGATGGCCTTGATCCTGTTGTGGGGGGACAGTTCTCTTCTTTTACCGGTCGCTCTGGCCGGCGGGATTCAAGGGTTGTTGGCTGTGTGGAAGAAACAGCGCGATATTCCATACACCGTGGCAATTACCCTGGGTACCACCGGCTTCTGGCTGACAAAATTTATCTAATGAAAGGAGGTGAATACCATGCAGTTCTTGAGGGATCGAAAAGCCATTGAAATGACGGAAGTCGCTTTGATCATCGCGGTGGTGGTGCTGATCGCCTATGGAGCTTACCAGCTCCTGGGCAACAATATCGCCGCCATGGTGAGCGATGTAGCCGGCCGGTTGTAATCCTTTCCTAACTGCTTGCCGGGTGATACAAAATAGTCTCCCGGCAAGCGCCAATCTTTATTGGAGGCATTATGCGTTTCTTAAAAGCAAAATCAGCAATAGAAATGTTGGAAGCAGCCATCACAACGCCCATCGCGATTCTGGTGATGCTGGCGATCGTCAACCTCGGTATGGTGGTGTACGCGCAGCAGGCGGTGCAAGCGGCGGCACGGCACGGCGCGCGCATGGGCAGTGTGGCCCAGCAGTGCGCTGCCTGTTACGCGCTTTCGGCCGCCAACCAGGCCATCTCGGAGGCACATCTGGTGCAAAGTCCAGCGGCTTCCGTGCTGGCTCCGGGAGGTTCGGCCGGGAGCGTGCTGCGGATCGAGGTAAGCGGCTCCGTGCCCAATTTCCTGGCACCCTTGACCGGCCTCTTTCCAGGCCTGCCCGGGGATGTCTTTCTTGTCACGGCGGACGCGACCTTCCGCCAGGAGGGCTGGTAATGCTTCGAGACCGGCGGGCCTATTCGATGACCTTTTGGGCGGTGTTCTTTGGCTTCGTGGTGGTTCCGGCCCTGGCGATGTCCATCGAACTGGGTCGGTACTTTTACGCCCGTGCTGAGATCGCCAAGTCTGCCGATGCGGCAGCTGTTGCGGCGGCAGCGGAGATCAACCAACGCGTGTTTCAGGAAAGCGGCGATTTGGTCCCAACCGACAAGACCTGGGAGAATGCCCAGAACTACGCCTCGCGGAATAATTCGGTCCTATCGGAGCGTGGGATCAACGCCTACGTTACCGGGATATCCGTGGATGCGGGGCAGGACACCGTAGAGGTGACGGTATCAGCCGACCTGTCTCTGCTGTTCCCGTCCATCGTCCCCCAGATCATTGTGCATGAAACCGGCATGGCGCAGGTCCGGGCTTTTGCGCGGTAGCGTGTAATGGCGAACAACAAGGTAGCCCGAAATTTTGTATTGATGCGGGACGAGGACGAAAGCGGCGTCTCGGGAACCGGTATTGTGGCCGAAGGCTTTCAGTATCCCAGCGGGCGGGTAGTGATCGAATGGCTGATTAGCCCATTTTCGCTTGGGATTTTCTCATCGATGGAAGACCTGATTTGCGTTCATGGGCATGGAGGAAAAACATGGGTTGTGAAAGAGTGAGATAAGCTTCCGCTTAGATTTGCCCGTTCACCACCACCGTCCCCCCTGGTGATGGGTCAGCAGAGTATAAAGCTCGTAGGCCGAGCTGTTGACTTGAATCCGCGGGCTGCCGGATCACCAGCATCCAGAAGTTCTTGGGGCACAAGCGCCTCAACACCACCCTGACAGGGTCAGGGCTTCCCTGACTTACGCATGCGCCTACGACCTGACGGTGGCAGAGGATTACTTCACGGCGATGAGCATAGACGAAGCCCTGGACGTGACCCGCATCTACTCCGTGGCCGACCAGCTCCCGCCCGGCATACCCCTCATCCAGTCGCGCCCCATCACACGATCTAGCACGCCGGGCTGGTGTGCAGCGGCAACCTACCCCCCCGGCGAGATCTCGCTAGCCCATCGCGGGGTGCTGTTCCTGAACGAGCTCCCCGAGTTTGGCTCGCGCGTGCTGGAGGTGCTTCGCCAACCGAAAGAAGACAAAGTGGTGACCATCAGCCGCGCCCTGTCACCTTCCCGGCCAATTTCCAGCTGGTTGGGGCTAAAATCCCATGCCCGTGTGATTATTAATCACAACGAGTTGTTGATCGTGAGGGTTTGGTCGCCGGCGGGAATTGCGTGATGGCAAGACCAACCAGAGCTGGCCAACCACGGGCGACTGTTCCTGCATGGCCTACTTAAAATAAGGGAAATAGTAGCAGTACCCCAGGTACTGCAGCCCACTGGTATACGTCCATTCGCCGGCATAGCCGTAGCCGGAGCCATCCATGCCCGACCAGCCCAGTGAATTTCCAAAGGGGTCAAATGCCTATTCCGACGAAAACGACCAATGATTCCGGAGCATGTCGACCAGTGCGGCGCGAAGCGACGCTGGTGGATTTATTATAAATCAGGTGGACGACATGGGGATAGGTGAGTGGGTTTTGCGGAGC
>JAEXTI010000252.1 GCA_023406965.1 Chloroflexota bacterium | reverse complement strand
GGGCTGGGGAGGCCCGGCTTATTCAGGCCGATGCTGCCCTTTTACCGCTGGCAACCGGCAGCCAGGCAGCCATCCTGGCCTGCTTCACGCTAGAAATTTTCCCCGAGGATGAAGTTCGTCCAACGTTGGCCGAATGGCTGCGGGTACTGGAACCGGGCGGGCGGTTGTGTGTGGTGGCGATGAGTGTATCTCGCCGTCTGAACGCAATGGAGCGGCTGTATGCTTGGAGTGCGCGCGTGGTGCCAGATGTGATCGATTGTCGCCCTGTGGACGCAGTCCTATTGCTGGAACAGGGTGGTTTTTCCCTCTTGCGAACGAAGGAATCCACGATTTGGGGCTTGCCGTTACAGATTGTGCTAGCAGAAAAGCCATCTTTTGCGCTGGGTCAAATGAGCGGGCGGGAGTATTTGGTAAAATAAGGCCGAAATCGTCTTGATTTATGGAGCCTGCATGGAATTCACTCACCCCCGCCTGAAACGAGAAAACCGCACCATCGAGATCATGATCGAACTGCACTGCCGCGACCAACATCACCCGCCCGTCGGGGAACTATGCGCCGAGTGCAGCGAACTACGCGATTATGCCCGGCTGCGTTTGAAGCACTGCGTCTTTCAGGAGCAGAAACCCACTTGCGCCAACTGCCCGGTACATTGCTACAAAGTGTCGATGCGTGAGCGGGTGCGGGAAATGATGCGCTACGCGGGGCCGCGAATGATGCTGCGCCACCCAATCCTGGCGGTGGCGCACCTGCTGGATGGGCGGCGCAAGGCTCCGGAATTGCCCCAGCGAAAGAAATGATTTCCAAACATGAGGGTTGTGCGTAGCGAAGCCACACACAACCCTCATGTTTTGTTCGTCCTAAATTATTCTGGTGGGTTGGGGGTGAAGATTTCTTCGATGGTTTGCCCGAATAGACGAGCAATCCGGAAGGCCAGATCCAGGCTGGGGTCATACTTGCCGGTCTCCAGGGCGTTAACCGTCTGGCGAGAGACGTTCAACCGCACCGCCAGTTCGGCCTGGGACCAATCCCGCTCGGCGCGCAGCACTTTGAGCCGGTTCTTCATTCGTACCTGCGCGAGATGATCAACTTGGCCGCCACCATCACCACACCCATGAAACCTAAGACGTAGACACTGCTCGGCGTTTTCATGCCCGCGCCTTCCAGCAGCCCCAGCGAGAGCAGCAGCATGAGGGTAGCGGCAAAAGTGATGGCCATGCTTTCCAGAATGACCCTTTGACTCAATTCATCCAGCTTGCGCAGCATGTTGACGATCCCTGAGGCGATAAAGAAACCGGGGATAATGGGCGTGAGCACCACGACATACCGCCAGGGCGACGCCGGAAAAATGATCACGAAGATCAAAGCAAAGGTCAACAGAATAAAATAGATCGCCAAAGGCAAAACCAGTGGGCGAAGAAGTGGTAAGCGCTCGCGGAGTCGTTCAATCATTGTGAAATACCTCCTGCTTTTGAATTCTCATTCATCCGATACCAGACAAGAAAAGCCAGGTTAAGCACAATTGCCAACCCGGTAAAGAACCCTTGCATGAAATCACTTGCTCCCTGAGTAGGGAAGATGTGGGAACCGAACTGACGGAGCAGCACAGAAAGTAAGAAGGAAAGCTGCCCAATAGTAAGCAGCCAGCGCACAATACGAGCAGAACGTTTTTGCTGGCAAAGGAACATTTTTGCACTCCTTTTTCAAACAGCGATACAATGACAAGTTATTTTGATATATAATAAATTAAACTTTACTTTTTGTCAAGTGTGCTTTACTTATATCTTTTCGACTATGAATGCGGATACGGCTATAATTCCAATATGCGCCGCGCACCGTTGGCTTCTCTCTTGAGTATCCTGCTGCTGGTTTCGCTGGCTTGTAACCTGCCTGTGCAACCGGGAAAACCATCGCCTGCAAGACAGACGCTGGAAGCGCAACTGTTCGCCACGCGCTTTCCCACCCAAGCCGCCGCCACCCAAAATGCGGAAACTCCACCGGCGCAGCCGGAGCCGGGCCTGCAAACCGCCACGCCGCTTCCCCCGGGCGCGCCACCCCCACAACTGGAAGCGCTGCCCGCCGTAGGAGGGGTGATCAGCTATCAGGTCCAACCCGGCGACACGCTGGCGGGGCTGGCAGGGCGCTTTGCCGTGCCCCCGGAGGACATTCGTTTTCCCGAAGGCTATACACCCGACGGGCTGCTGCCCAACGGCATGCAAGCCCAAATTCCGGTCACCATCACCGAAACCTTGCCCGGTGGAGCGCTGCTGCCCGATTCCGAAGTAACCTACGGCCCGGCGGCCCAAAATTTTGACATCACCGCCGAAATCCAGCGGGCGGGCGGCTACCTGAGCACCTACAGCGAAACGGTGGGCAAGAACGAACAACAGGAAGTGCTGAGCGGAGCGGAAATCATTCGCCGGGTAGCGCTGGACACATCCATCAATCCGCGCCTGCTGCTGGCCCTGGTAGATTATCATTCCGGTTGGTTCAGCGGGCAGCCGCGCGGCGACTTGAATTACCCCATCGGTTTCATGAACAGCGACTACACCGGGCTGGATGGCGAACTGGACCTGGCCACTCGTTTCCTGTCCGTAGGATATTACGGCTGGCGGGCGGGCGCCCTGACCGAATTGGATTTCGCCGATGGATCTTCAGGTCGGCTCGACCCGCGCCTGAATGCCGGGTCGATTGCCGTGCAGCGCTTGTTCTCTCAGTTATATGCTCGGGAAGGTTGGGCAAATGCGCTTTACGGCGAGAAGAGCTTCCCGGAGTTCTACAATTCCCTGTTCGGCGACCCCTGGGCGCGAGCCGCGCAGGTGGGCGAGCAGTTCCCAAGCGGGTTAACGCAGCCCCAATGGACATTGCCCTTCCAGCCCGGCGAAGCTTGGGCTTTCACCGGCGGGCCTCACCTGGCCTGGGGCGTGGGCAGCCCACAGGCTGCCCTGGATTTTGCCCCCATCGGCAATCAACGCGGATGCTATGTCTCGGATCGTTGGGCCACCACTGCGGCGCCGGGGAGGGTGGTGCGCTCGGAGCGGGGCATGGTGATTTTGGACCTGGATGGGGATGGCAGCGAGCAGACCGGCTGGGTGCTGTTTTACCTCCACCTGGCAACCAGTGGCAGAGTACCCGTCGGTACGGTGGTGGCACAAGACGCCCCGCTGGGCCACCCCTCCTGCGAAGGCGGCGTCTCCACCGGCGCGCACATGCACCTTGCGCGCAAGTACAACGGCGAGTGGCTCGGCATCGACCAGCCCTTCGCCTTTGTGCTCGACGGCTGGCAGGTCATTCCGGGATTAAACGCCTACCAGGGCAAGCTGGTGAAAGACGACCGGGTGGTCACCGCCGGGCGCGGCACAGCGGAGTCACGGATTGTACGGTAGAATATATTGATACTCTCAGCCAAAGGTGAAAGATACTAGCGCCTTCTGAGCAGTTACGAAAACAATTTAGAGGTGTTTCTTGGCTGATATCTACGAACAACTGGCTCGTTTTCTGGACGAACTGCCGGGCGGGTTTCCCCCTAGCGAGAGCGGCGTGGAGGTGCGCATTCTGCGCCGCCTGTTCACGCCAGAGGAAGCCGCCATCACCCAGCATCTGAGCCTGCTGTCCGAAGAGGCGCACGTCATCGCCCACCGGGCCGGACTGCCGGTGGATCAGGCCCGCGACCTGCTGGAAGGATTGGACCGCAAACGCCTGATTTACTGCTTCCCCGAAGAGGGCAAACCCCGCACCTACATGGCCCAGCAATTCCTGGTGGGCTTTTGGGAAAGCCAGGTAGACCGCCTGGACCGCGAACTAGTGGAAATGTTCGAGGAATACCTGCCCACGTATGCGCAGTCGGGAAACTGGGCCAAAATGCCGCAATTGCGCACCATCCCCGTGCGCGAAGATATTCCCCACCAGGGAACCGTGTTGAGCTACGAGAACGTAACCGAAATGATCGCCGGGCATCACACCTTTGCAGTAGCCAACTGCATCTGCCGGCAAGAGATGCGCATTTTGGGTCATGACGACGGCAAACCTTTGGAAACCTGTCTGAGCTTCGATGGTGGCGCCGATTACTTTGTGCGCACCGAACGCGGGCGCTACATCACCCGCGAGGAGACCCTGGCCCTGGTGGCCGAGGCAGAGCGCAGCGGGTTAGTCCTGCAACCCGGAAACAGCCGCTCGGCGGGGAATATCTGCATGTGCTGCGGGTGCTGCTGCGGGGTGCTGCGCGGGGCCAAACTACTGCCTCGCCCGGCAGACATGATCGCCAGCCCCTTCTTTGCGGTGGTAGACGAGGCACACTGCGCCGGTTGCGGAACGTGCCTGGAGCGCTGCCCCATGGACGCGATCAGCCTGCCCACGGGCTTCGCCCAGGTGGACCTGGCACGCTGCATCGGCTGTGGGCTGTGCGTGACCACTTGCTCCAGCGAAGCGCTGGCATTGCAGCGCAAACCCGACGCGCAGCAGCCACGCGTGCCGCGCAATGTGGTGGAGCTCAATATCCGCATGGCCCAGTCACGCGGAAAATTGGGGCCGGGATCAATGATCCGCATGGTCGCCCGCTCGGCAGTCGACCGGGTGATTGCAAAAGAGTAGCTAAAGGAGAAACGTATGCAATACCGAC
>JAEXTI010000250.1 GCA_023406965.1 Chloroflexota bacterium | reverse complement strand
GGCATCACCGCTGAAGAATTCTTGAAGGAGAACAAATGAAGCACTTTATTGTTGAAATCACCTATGCCGTGCCCCTGGAAGAGATCGCCCAGGTGAGACCTCAACATCGCGATTTTTTGCAGACCGGTTTCGACCGCGGACTGCTGTTGATGTCCGGTCCGCTCAACCCACCCACCGGCGGGAGAGTCGTTGCCCGAGCCGAGTCGCTGGAGGAGATCCAGGCATTCTTTGCCCAGGACCCCTACAACTTGAAAGGCATGACCACTTACGGGTTCGTGGAGTTCGACCCGGTCAAGCGCCAGCCGTTCTTAGAGGACTGGATCACAGAATAAGCTACTCGCCTTTCTTTTTTGCGGGCCGCAGCGCTTTGCGCAGGTCGGTCAGGGCCCAGCGGTAATGGCTGCCGGTATTGGCTGAGATATACGCGGAAAGGTGATTCTCGTTCATCCAGGGGTATAGGCCGCGGGTGAAGAGGTCAGATTCGGGCAGGCTTTCGATCAAGGCCAGGGTGCGGGCGTGGCTGGAGCGGAATTTGTCCAGCACTTCCTCCAGCGGCAGGTCGCGATAACGCTCGAAAATGGCCTGATTGAGGGCAGGGAGCTGATTCCACTTATAGCCTGGCGCGGGAATGTCTGGATTCTCGCCGCGCAATCCGCTCTCATACCATGTAAAAAACATCTGCTGCCACTCGTATAGGTGCGCCAGGTAATCTTTGGGTGCCCATTCGCCGGCGGGCAGGGGCCGGAGCATTTCATCAGGGGTGAGCGTGGCGAGGAACACTTCGAGCGCATCGAATTCGGCTTGCGCTTCGGCCAGGAGTTGGGTTTTGGTGGTTGGGCGGGGCATGGGATTTCCTTTATTCTGAAGCGGTCAGGTTGCGCAGGGCGGCTTCAAGCACGTCCACGCCGCGCAAAAACTCAGCCGTCTCGATGTGCTCGTGGGGGGTGTGGTCCAGGTTGGAGTCACCTGGCCCGTAGGCCACCGCCGGGCAGCCCCAGGCGGGCGCGGCCAGGTTGAGGTCGGCGGTGCCGGTCTTGAGGGTGAAGCCGGGCGTGCCTCCGGCGGCGCGGATGCCGGACAGCATGGCCCTTACCAGGGGCGTATTTTTATCGGCGCGGTAGGCGGGGATACCGTCCAGGCAAACCAGATCGCCGTCTTCGGCCAGGGCGCGCAGGGCTTCGTCCAGGGCGGCGGGCTCAAGGCCGGGCGGCAGGCGGAAGTTGAGGCTCAGTTCGGCGCTCTCGATGAAGCCGTCCGAATCGGAGCACATGCCGCGCAGGCCAGGGGTGACCTGGGTGAAGGCCTTCTCCTGCCCGGCGTTTTGCGCGGCGGCCCAGGCCTCCACGCGGTTCCAGAAGGCAACGGCGGCCTCGCACGCCGAAACATCGCGGGCAGCGGTGTGCGTCAGGGCGCGGCGCAGCGTGTAGCGGTACCAGGCGCTGCCCTTGTAGCCCAGGGTGACCCGCTCCCAGCCGCTGGGCTCGCCGACGACGAGGAAGTCGGGGCGGTACTCGCCCAGGATGCCGCGCGCGCCGCGCGAGTCGCCTTCTTCGCCCAGCGCGCCGATGACCACCAGCCGCCAGCCGGGACGCGGTCCCAGCCGGGCAGCGGCGGCGGCAAAACAGGCCAGCGGACCTTTGGCGTCCACCGAGCCGCGCCCGTAAAGTAGGCCGTCATCCACGCGCACGGGAATCTCGCCGGGCACGGTGTCAATGTGGCCCAGCAAAACCACCTCACGCGGCCCCTCGCCCAGCACGCCCACGGCGTTGCCGGTCGTGTCTACCCGCGCCTCGAAGCCCGCGGCATTCATCCAACTGACGAGGAAGTTGACCGCGCCGGATTCGGAGCCGGTGGGGCTGTAGTGTTGTACCAGTTGGATAAGAAGTTCAAGTTCGTTCATTACGTGTTCCCGAATCTATCTTCTGCCAAACTTCTCTGTCCCCTCTCCCTGGAAGGGAGAGGGTTAGGGTGAGGGTGGAATCTAGGCCTACCCTCTCCCAGATCATCGCAGACTAGGTCTTGCCCTCACCCTGGCGCTGCCAGGGTCACCCGCGCCGTCACACTTGCCCTGGATGCAAGTGCCAAAAAAAACGTCGCGACCTCTGCCGGTGGGAGAGGCGTAAGAGGAGGACAGCTAGGCGAGGAAAAGGGTGTCATTAAGATAGTTCAATGATCGCGATATCATACGGTTTCAGGGCCAGGGTGGCTTGATTCAATTCCTGCCCGGAATAGCTGTACAACAGTTTGCCCTGGTTGTATTGCCCATCCAGCGCAGCCTTCCACTGGTATTTGCGGGTGGTGTTCTTGAGGTGCAGCAGCACCAGAACGGTCTGGTTTTTGCTCTTGCGAATGAAAGCCAGCGTGTCGCGCGAGCGCGGCTTGACCGGAATCTGCTCGCCTTCTACCAGGGCCGGCACGCTGCGGCGCAGAGCCGTCATCTGGCGGTGGAAGTTGAGCAGCGAGGCGGGGTTTTTGTCCTGGTCGGCTACGTTGATGCCCTGGGCGTAATTGGGGTTGACCGGCAGCCAGGGCTTGACCTTGGCCGGGCAGAAGCCGCCTTGGGGGGCGTTGGCCCACTGCATGGGGGTGCGGCCCTTGTCGCGGGTGGTGTGGGCGGCGTGCTGCATGGCCTCGGCTGGACTCATCCCGTAGACGTTCACGTCGGTATCATACACCCAGTTGGCGATTACGTCGCGGATGTCCTCTACCTTTTCCAGCATCAGGTGAGTCATGCCGATTTCATCGCCGTTATAGATGAAAGGCGTGCCGCGCAGGGTGAGCATGGCGGCGGTATGCACTCGCGCCTGGGCCTCAGCCTCGGCGGGATCGAAGCGGGTGATGTAGTGGCCCGTGTCGTGGTTGCCGAGGGTGTTGCAGGGCCAGCCGTCGATCTTTGCCAGTTGCCCCAGGCGCTCGACCTGGTTTTTGTGCACCGCGATGGGTGAGAAGGGGATGCGGCGCATGAGCGGGAAGTTGAAGACCATGTGCAGTTCGTCGTGCCCGTTGCCCTGGTAGGCAATGTCGTCGTCCTCGCCAACCAGCATGCGGTCGCCGGGGAATTCATCCATCACGGCACGCAGTTCTTTCATCAGCTCGTGCAGGCCCGGTTGCCCCACCTGGAGTTCAAAGGTCTTGTGCCACACATCTCGCATCTTCTTGTGATTGTGGTGTACGCGCAAGTCGTGTTCCATCTTGCGCAGTTGGGCCAGGTTGTAGCCGGAGGTGTGGTTGGGCAGATCTTCCGGCTCGTAGATGGTGCCGATGGCGTCCAGGCGGAAGCCGTCCACACCCATGCGTAGCCAGAAGCGCACCGCGTCCCACATAGCCTCTTTGACCTGGGGATTGCGCCAGTTCAGGTCGGGCTGCTGCTTGAGGAAGTAGTGGTAGTAATACTGCCCGGTTTTGGGGTCGAGCTCCCAGGCGTCGCCATCGAAGCAGGAGCACCAATTGTTGGGCGGGCCGCCGTTCTTGCCGTCGCGCCAGATATACCAATCGCGCTTGGGATTGTCGAGGCTGGAGCTGGATTCGATGAACCAGGGGTGCAGGTGCGAGGTGTGGTTGAGTACCAGGTCGAGGATCACGCGCATGCCGCGCGCGTGGGCGGCGTCGAGGAAGGCCTTGAAATCGTCCAGTGTGCCGTATTCGGGAGCCACGCCGGTGTAATCGCTGACGTCGTAGCCGCAGTCAAATTGGGGAGAAGGGAAGTGGGGCGACAGCCAGATGCCGTCCACGCCCAGGTCCTTGAGGTAGTCCAATTTTTGCGCCATACCGATAAAATCGCCGATGCCGTCGCCATTGCCGTCCGCGAAGCTGCGCGGATAGATCTGATAGAAGACTGCCGACTGCCACCATTTCATAGATTGTCCATTTCCTTTCGTAGACCCGCATTTTAACGCATATTTTCAATTCTAGCGGAGAAAGGGTCGGAATAGTAGAAACCGCAGGATTTGCGAAGCGGGCAGAGAACCAAGCGTATCTTGAAAATGCTTTTAACAGAAACACCGGACGCTGTTACACGGCCGGTGTTTCTGTTATTTGATTATTTTAGCGTTGATCCATTTATGGCGTTGGAGCGCTTGTGTCGGAGGTTGTTTGACCTTTCTCCAACATACTCTGGCGAATCTCATTCCGTAGGCGTTCAACCTCTGGATTTCGTTCCTTTGTTGAATCGGAGGTCAAGCTTAAGTTGAGTTTATCGGAAAGCAGGAGGGTTAACAGACCTTCCATGATACTGCTACCGGCGGCGCCATTTTCACCCGTGCCCCCGCCAACCACCACCCGCGGGACGACATCCACCCGTGATTGCTGCACAGCTTCGGCAAAACGATTCATCACCTGCTGGGTAACCTGGTATTGTGGCCCACCATAGGCGGCCACCTGCTCTTCGGTGGCGATGGCCTGGGCGATACCTGTGCGCGCGATCCGTTCCGCATCAGCCTGGGCCAGTGTGCGGATTTGAGCGGCCTGCTGCAAGGCGCGTTGGTACTCAGCCTTACCCTGGTTGGATTGGACCGTGATGCTCAGCTCGGACTCGGTAATGTTGCGTTGCTGTTCTGCCCTGGCTTGAGCCTCGCGCAGTTCGCGCTCTTTGCTAGCCGCGGTCTGCTGGCGGTCATAGGTCTCGATCTGTTCCACCGCAATCTGCCGGGCGCGAAGCTGGTTTAGAATGATCTCGATCTGTTTATCTTCGCTGGAGGTTGTCGGGGTGCCAATCAGCACTTCTTCCAGCTCCAGGTTGTAATGGTCAAATTTGTCGCGCATCTCCTGACTGGAATGGCGCTGAATCTCGTTGCGTTCTTGAATCAACTGAATCAAGGTGCGTGTCTGGCCAACGTTCTTGAAATAGGCAGACACCATCGGATCGAGTGTTTGCTCTACCAGTTTCTTGACGTCACCAAAACGCTGGATCACTAACGGCGCTTTCTGATAATCGATGTGAATGACTACTGAGAGGGGTAGCGAAGGCTCGAAAGCGTCTTTGGTGATCAACGAAACCTCGGATAGGTTTTCGTCGAAGCGGTGCGACCCCACCTCGCTGCGAATCCACTTGAGAATGATGTTGGTGGTAGGTACAGAAACGATTTTCCCGGCATAGGTGTTGAAGGCATATTTGCCCGGCAGGAGGGGTTCGTTCCAAACGCCGCGCTTGCCGGTGCCAACCAGTTCGCCGTGGCGGTAATCGACTCCAGACAAGTCTTCGCCGGCTCCACCGGTGTAAGAGATCACGACTCCGACAAAACCAACCTCGACGATGGTTTTTGAGATCATCTCAACAGTGGCAAAAAGCCGATTAAGGTAATAGGTTCCTTCGACCAGGACTTGCAACTGCCGTCCGCGGAGACCGTTCGCGTTCAGGAAGCGATCGGGCATTTGGAAATTGTTGTGATAAGTCAATGGATCGGACGAATCGCCGCCGACGACCGGGGCGATGATCTCGCCGTTGGGTAGGGAAGGTCCGTCGTGCACGGTGACAATGCCAATCAAGTCATCGGAGTCTTTGATCACTACCGGCGTGAAACCGTTGCGCGAGGAAATCACCTGAGCCATGTTTTGGATGACGGTTTGATCGTCGCGGCTGAGCGGCAGGTAATAAACCCGCTCTTCAGTGATCACTACGAACTGAGCCAGGTTGATGGCATAAGTGCCTTCGCGTAAAATCTGGCGCTGCGGGCCGCGCTGCCCACCGTGGGTTAAGAAACCGGCCACATCCTGAAAATCGTTGGCGGTGGTATTGGAAGCCAGTACCTGCATGGCGGTCAATGGTTCGCCGTCACGGGCGAAGATGTACCCGATCTTCCCCTGGGTAATGGTAACCAGCGGAGAGATATGGACAACATATTGAATAGGGATCAAGTAATGAAGCCCACCACGCAGCACGTCCGGCTGGTACCCGGCTTCGCCGTGCAGGGCGATAAACCCGCCTTTCACCGATCTCCGGCCAAAGCGCTTTTCGACGATGCCAATGCGGTTGTTGGGAATAAACCGAATTCCGGACAGCAGGAGGAGTACTACAGATGCCAGGAAAACAAACAAAGCACCATACAAAATTTGATCTAACATCGTGACTTCCTTGAACAATGAATGGTAGTCTGCAGAAATTTGCAGATCCGTTGTTTTTTAGTATAACGCTTTCGATTGAGGTTCTACGCGAAAAACGGTTTCTTGACCATTCCTTGACCGGATCGCTTAAATGTTGTCTGAGCTCTGTGTAGCGGCGGGTCTTTAATGCGGACCGGGTGCATGAGTGTTGAAGGGATTGCCGTGGGCAAGGGCTGTGCGTTTACCCGGCAGACCCGCCGGATTGGAAGGCCGGGCAGGTCTTGCGCGAACACCGCTGCGCCTTGCCTGCCGAAAGACCGCTCAACCGGATAGTATAGCCAGCCCTAAAGACCTGCCCCTACCATCGGCGGTTATCCGTCCCCTCCACGTAGCGGCGGGTCTTTAATGCGGGCCGGGTGCGGGTGTCTGGAAGATAACGTTGCGGGCGAGGACTGAGTGCTGACCCGGCAGACCCGCCGGGTTGGTAGTCCGGGCAGGTCTTGCGCGAAAGCCGCTGT
>JAEXTI010000158.1 GCA_023406965.1 Chloroflexota bacterium | reverse complement strand
TCTGGCATGAAGCCGCCGTTTGCGCCATCTGCGTTGCCTCGATCATGCTGTAAGCCACGGGCGTTTCGACAAACACGTGCTTGCCCTGCTTCAGCGCCGCGATGGCATACTGCGGGTGCACCCGGGTGGGCAGGCAAAGATCAATGGCGTCCACGTCCGGGTGTGCCAGCAGTTCATCGATTGGGCAAGCCGGAACGCCCAGCGCCTGCGCCGCAGCCTGGGTCTTTTGGGCGTCCCTGCCCGCAATTCCCACCACTTCCACATCCGGGAAGGACGTATAAATGCGGGCGTGGTTTTGTCCAAACCCGGTCCCCAGGACTCCGATCCGTACTTTGTTGTTGGTCATGGCATTTCTCCCTTCGCACCCCAGGATACACCCTCCCCCCAGGGTAGAGTCAAGGGCTCAGGCGCGCCTGCAGCGTGAACCATTCTGCCGATGCCACCGGCGGTATCTTCTGAAAGGTCCTGGGGGATTCGGCTTCTTCGACCAATTCCTCTACCTCGGCATTTGACGATCTCAAGAATGACGAGGCGATTGCCGGACAGCGGAACGTCCCCAGATCAACAGCACAATCAGCGTCACCAGCAGATATGGCAAGTATTCCAGGTAGTTGTAAAGCGGCGAGCGGGTCACACCACTGGCAATGACCTGAGCGCTATATGTATAAATCCAATGAAAGAAAATTGCCATCAAGATGCTGCCCCTCGTATGATTGTGCAGCCAGGTGAATGCAATTGACAATATCATCAAGCCAATCACGAACCCGATGAAAGGGATTCTGAGTTCATGCTGAGAGGTGCCCACCATTAAGAACAACGGTCCGTGCCACAGCCCCCAGGCCAGTCCAACGATCAGGCTAGACACCAATCCATTCCAACGAGTTTGCAGGCGGCCCAGTGCATATCCCCGCCAACCGATTTCTTCCGAAAGCGGTCCCAAAACAATTAATGGCAACATACTTCCAAGCTGGGCTACAAAAAGGCAGTAGTCAAACGATTGCTTTAACAAGCGGAGCAGGAGTAATTGCCCCAGGGTTCCCAGGATGACATACCCTAAAGCCGCTAAATACCATTGCCAACCAATCTTGATTTGGATGATGCGCCGGCCTAATTGCTTCAAACCTGACCGGCCTTCTCGACACCTGGTCAAAAGGAGGGCAGTGAGAGAAGGCACAAAGCCCCCGATGACAAACAGAGCGATCGCCCAGGCCGGTCCGGTTGTTCCGCTGACAAAGCTAATTGTTGGTATCTGGAATAAGGCTAAAGGCCCCCAAAAAACCAGATATGACAGCCCCAAAGTGAGCCCAAAGAACAGGGCAGCTTCTTTCAACGGTGTGTTTTTGGATATCGTATTCACATCAATCTCTTGGTATTAAAATTTTGGAAGCTTGTTACAGCACTTTTCTAACATCGTATACGGGGCGAACAAGGAAAAGTCGCACTGGCAAGGCAATAAAGCCGCCGTCCCGAGCATTTTCGCCCAAAGTCTTTTATAGGTCTTCGGAGATAACCGGTAGCGCACCAGCCGATTCTGATTTCCCTCGTTCAGCCAGCAATCCTGGGTGTTTGCGTCGCGGCTTCTCGACCAGGATTGGCGAGAAGCATGCTTGCTGCCCAACAAGACCCGCTAAACCACTTCCAGCATCTCTTCAAAAGTCATGCCCGTTTCGGCCTCCACCACAGGCTTCATCTCTTCCCACATGAGCATAAAGGCTCGCTTGCGCCGGTCCAGGTCCTCAACGGTGAATGCATGCAGCAGCATCGCCTCTCGAATGCGCTCCTGAAAACGACTCGGCAAGCGCTCCAGCCGCTCCACACAGTAAAGCCGCCACTTGGTATCGGCAACCAGTTCGTGATTAAGTCCAAACAACATCTCGTAAAAATAATTCATGCCCTGCTCGAACATGTGCTGCGCGCTCGTCAGGCTGCCCCGATCCACCCACAACTGGGTCAAGCGGTTGATGTACCACTCCGAAAGCGTCAGCCCCGCCATCAACATCCAGCGCCGCTCCTCGGGCTGTAGTGGCACCTTCCGCGCCAGCAGTTGGGCAATCTTGCCCTGGGGGTCATAGACGATCTCGCGCTGCGTATACGTCCAGCGCCGGGCCATGTCCCAGGCCGCCTCGAGGTCGTCTTCATAGTCCGACAGCCAGATTTGCACCTCCAGGCCGTCGATGTGCAAAAACTTCTCTTTCAGCGGCAACTCGGCTCCGCGCTGCTGGAAGATGGCGATGTCGATATCCGCGTGATCATCGAAATACCCCCGCGGAATGCCCCCCAGCAGGACGATGCCCACCACGTCCGGACGCATGAAGTCTTGCACAAAGGCCCGCGCAACAGAGTTTGCTTTGGACAGCAGGGCCGGGTCGGAATTTTGAATTTGGAACGTCATGCTCATGCTTCTTCTCCTCCAATGTCGAGCCGGATGGAAACCCGGTCGCCCAGCAGCAGGCCCTCCGCCTTCTGCACGCTCACGCGGATCGGCGCCAGGTAGCGCCCGTCCTTCGGGAACAGGGAAGTCTTCCATTCCGTCTCGCCAACCCGCGCCCGCACCGGAATCACCCCCCAACCGTACGTGACCAGCCCGGAGAGAAGCTTGTCGCCCAAATCCACCAGCGCCATCACAGGCACTCACTCCCCCAATCTTTTCCAAGCCGGCTCGCATAGGTACTTAAAAATCAAGTCATTCTCTTGTTCAATGTTTCCAATCAGTAAACTTCCATCTCGATATTGGTTACTGGTCGCAGCCAATAGTGGGAAAGGCTGGCCCGGGTCAATGTCTGGGCTGGTGATTTGAATCTGATATTGGTTTCCGGCATGTTTTGCTGTATTGGTCACACTTAATTCGATCCACTCACGAGACAGAATCGATGCAGCCGGAATATCCACCGAGGCCAGCGACGCCCCGTTTTGGCCGAACAGTGAAATATGAAGTGTGCCATTAATGCCCGTCGGAATGTCCAGAGCACGTACGCGAATCCCTTCTACTGCCCCGCAGACGCTAGAAAAAGTCTGGGTAATGGCAGCAGCAGAATGTACATCAGCGGTGGGGGCAGAATCAAGATCGATTTGTTTATACGAGGGTTGGACACAACTAGCAAGGGTATAGTAGGTTGAGTCGCAGTAAGTGTAATAGGTGGCATATAAGCCGAAACTAAATAATCCGAGCACGAGAACAAGGAAGAAGACTGTCAGGCCGCGCAAGAACTGATGCAGGCGGGCGGGCAGGTTGACAGCGGCAGAGAGGGAGATGAAGATCAAGGGCATGGTAACGATAAAATACCGCCCTTGCCTGCCGTATGAACCAACCTGTCCGGGCTCATAGAGCAGGCCAAAAAAGAACAAGGCGGTGAGCAGCCCGGAGAACAACGACACGCAAGCGAGAATTAACCGCTGATTGAATGGAAAATCCTCGCGGCGCGGTTCTGACAGCAGTGTCCCAATTAAAAGCAGTGGGAAGAGCCAGTAGACCGCCTCTGGCACAAATCCGACCCAATGACCGTAGGAAGCTACCCAGTGGCGGTAATAAGTTCCCATTTGGACGGTGTTCTCGCGTACGAATTCGCGCGCAAAATCCGAAAAGTTAGCCCCGATCAGGCCGAGATGTCTGGCAAAACCGGATTCTCCCTCGCTTCCGTAATGCGAAGAAGGAATCGAAATCTGTTCCCAGCCCACGTTAAACCCGATGGAGATCAGCGCAGCAGCAAGAATGATCCACTTCCACGCTTTGGAGGAAAAGCGTCGATAGGGCAAGAAAATTAGCAAGGGCAGCAGCAGCATTCCGCCGGTTTTGGCCACCCCCAGAAGGAGCAGGCTCGCGGCAAATCCCCATATCTTCCAGGAGCACTGGGGCTGATTGGGGTTGAGCAAGAATTCAACGCCAAAGGCAATGAACAAAAAGGAGGCCGCGTTGGTGAAACCATCAGCATTGAGGGTGGCTGCCTGGAACAGGGCCATGGGCGCAATGGCCAAGGCAGCCAACACCCACTTGCCTACTGGAATCACACGAAGAGCGAGATAGGAACCCGCCAGGTACATAAACAGCCCGGCCAAGCGGCACAAGATGATCACAGGGATGAAAGGATAGTTGTTTTTTTGCCAAAACCAACGGGCGATAAGCGCTTGCGGCAGGAAAATTGCTGGGTTGTAAATGGAGCGGGTAGTTAGGAATAACAGGTTGTCTCGATCGTTGCGTTGGGAGAACTTTTCATGGAGCAGATCGTAGGCCGGCTCCAGAAAGTAGCGGCGCTGATAGGAGAGTGACAGAATTTGAGGGGGAATGAGGGCCCCGCCATCCGAAGTGGTGTTTGGCAGCCAGGCAAAGCTAGACAGTTCGTAAATGCGGGCCAAATGTTGTTCCTCATCAAAACCGCCGCCATACGGGATAAAAACAGTCCCGGCAATGCCAAATAAAAGGCCGAACAAAAGGAATAATTCGGCTGGTTTTCGCAGTAGGTTGAAGGATAATGGAGCAGCGGTCATTGAAGATTTTAAAAATTATAACATGGAGCCTGGCGTCTTGTTCCGTTGGTTGTATAGTAGGGGTCATTGGGAACGTCATGCTCATGCTTCTTCTCCCCCAATGTCGAGATGGATGGAAACCCGGTCACCCAAAAGCAGGCCCTCCGCCTTCTGCACGCTCACGCGGATGGGCACCAGGTAGCGCCCATCCTTCGGAAACAGTGAGGTCTTCCATTCCGTCTCGCCAATCCGCGCCCGCACCGGAATCACCCCCCAACCGTACGTGACCAGCCCGGAGAGCGCTTTGATCTCCCGGCTTTGCTCCTCCGGCACGGCTACGAAGAGGTATGGGGCCGGACCGCGCCAGTAGAAGATTTCGCCCTCGAGTTCGAAGGTCTTGCGTATCATGTGGCTTAGCCAGTTTTTCTCAGTTGGCATGGCGCTACCTCCTCGCATAATGATAACCCATTCGGAAATTCTCAGAAGGTTTCCGACTGGGGTGTTTCGTAGGGGCAATTCATGAACTTCCCCTACGAAACACCCAATTTCCAACCTTTTCGCCCCATCTCCTGTATGATTCATATATGCACATCACCTCAGACATCTCCCCCGACGACCTCGCCGCCATTCGCCGCCTGAAACGCGGCGACATCGGCGGCCTGGAAACCCTCGTCGCCCGCTACCAGCGCCAGGCCGTGCAAACTGCCTACCTCGTCACCCACGATGAGCCCCTGGCAGAAGACGTCGTCCAGGACACCTTCGTGCGCTTCTACCAGCGCATCCGTTCCTTCGACGAGAGCCGCCCCTTCGGCCCCTATTTCATGCGCAGTGTGGCCAACGCCGCCCTCAACGCCGCCGAAAAGACCAGTCGCTGGGTGCAGTTTGGCCCCGATACGGACATCCAGGCTCTGGCCGATCTTCTGACCGCATCCGAGTCGGTCGAAGCCCAGGCCGAGCGCACCCGCCTGCGACAAACCGTCGCCGCGGCCCTGGCAGCCCTGCCCCCGCGCCAGCGTCTGGCCGTTGTCCAGCGTTACTACCTGGGCATGACGGAAAGCGAAATGGCTGAATCCCTGGAGGCCGCCCCCGGCACGGTCAAATGGCTGCTCAACAACGCCCGCCGCCGCCTGCGCGGATTGCTGCGCTTGGAAAGGAGCGTAGAGTGAACCCCAACCCGCCCTCCCGCCTGCTACACGATATCTCCGACGAGCGCGTCCCGCAGGACCTCAACCTCTTGCCCCACATTCGCGCGCGGATCGAGACCACCCATCGCACCGCGCGTAAGAGCGCCATCCGCGCCGCCGCGCTGCTCGTGACGGTCGTCCTGCTGTCTGTCCTCTTCACTCGTCCTGCCGTGGTCTCGGCCCTCAAAGAGATGTTCGGTTTCATCCCCGGCGTGGGTCCCGTCGACCAGGCCACCCCCCTACGCGTGCTGGCCAACCCCGTCACCTCAACCAGCGGCGACTACGCCCTCCACGTGGAAAGCGCCGTGCTGGACTCCAACCGCACCGTCATCGACTACACCATCACCGGCGCATTTCCCACCTGGGACGACCCCGCCCTCAAACCCGAGGTTTGCTCCCTCACGCCTCTCTTGCGCCTGCCCGACGGCAGCGAGTTGAGATGGCTCAGTCAGGAAAACGGCCCCAGCCCGTCCGGCCTCCAACTGCAGGTCATCTACCCCGCCCTTCCTCCCTCCGTTGACAGCGCCGTCCTGGTCTTCCCCTGCCTGCCCGAACTGCCCACCGGCGAAGGCCCACAAAACTGGGAGTTGCCGCTGGCCTTCGCCCCAGCCCCGCCCGACCTGACCGTCTACCCGGTCATCGACCTGCCCACAAGCACCCCCGAGATGGCGGCTGGACAGGACTGGATGCAGCTCGAATTGCAGGGCGCGGCAGTTCTCGAAGACGGTACCTACCTCCAGGCTGCACTGCGCTGGCAAGAGGACCCTTCGATCATCGAAGTCGAAATCTCGCCCGATGCCCTGCGCCTGGTTGACGCCGCCGGGCAAGAAGTCTCTGTCCAGTTCGCCGATCAATTCCCGCCGCCTGCCCTGGCCGAAGAGCGCTCGCTGGCCTTGAACCTGCAAACCGCCGCCGTCACCGCGCCCGGCCCCGCCCGCCTGTTCGTCGATTACGTCATCGTCCGCCAATCCGCCTCGGCCCGCTTCACTTTTGATCCCGGCGCCGATCCCCAGCCCGGCCAAACCTGGCAGTTGGATCAGGCCTTGGACGTGAACGGCCATGCTCTGACCGTGCGCTCGGCAGAGTACCTCCAGCCTGCGCCAGGCGAGCCCGCCCTGCTCATGCTGCACCTGGAAGCCGATCCCGAAGTGTTCCTGGTCACGGCGCTGGACCTCGAGCACGAGACCCTGGGAGCCGGTGGCTCGCCCAACACGGAATACACTCCCTTCCGCGCTGCCATTCGCTATCCCGATGGTTTCCCCAGCGAACCCATCACGGTCGAGATCAGCACCCTTGCCCTGCGCCGCAGCGGCCCCTGGTCGGTCGAGTGGACGCCTCCGGCGACAACACCCGCGCCCGTCGACCCAAACCCCACCCCCGTTCCGCCCACTCTGCCGCTGGAACAAGGTTTCTGCCCTGAGGAGACTCTCTTGCAAACCGCCCTGGCCGCCCTGCCCGCCGAATTAACGGGCCACGTGGCCTACATGGAATGGAACGGATACAACGAAACCATCGTCGTCTCCAACCCGGATGGATCTGAACACGTCCTCCTGGGCGACGGTATCTTCCCCAACCTGTCCCCGGATGGTTCGCGGGTGGTCTACACCGCCACCGGCGGCAGCCTCCTGCTGCGCAACTTGCCCGAAGGCCCGGAAGTTTCTCTCACCGCAAACCCTGACGGCGTCTTCGACATCTGGCCCGTCTGGTCGCCGGATGGCAGCCAGATTGCCTTCGATCGGGTTGTGGAACACATCGCCGACATGTATCTCATCGACCCCGACGGCTCCAACCTGCGCCCGGCGGTGAGCAGCGTGGAGGACGAGCGTCTGCTGGGTTGGTCGCCCGATTCCCGCCTCCTTTACTACCGGGTCACCCTTTCAGACGGGTATCTCGTCCGCGCCCTGGACGTGAGCACGGGCAACATTCAAGAGATTGGCCGCCTGCCCCAGGGTGCCCAAACCACGGCACTTTCTCCCGATGGCACGCAGATGCTGTACTTCATGGAACAGGGAACCTACATCGCTGCGCTGGATGGCAGCAACCCGGTGCTGGGCGTGGCTGCCACGCCGCGCTTCACCAACCAAATCCACCCCTCATGGAGTCCCGACGGGCGCTGGATCGTGCTCAGCTATTGGGAATCGCCAGACACCGAGATCCCCGGCCTGGCCCTCATCCAACCACAAACCTGCCAGGCGGTGCTCCTGCCCGATCACAAAGCCCCTTGGATCTCCTCCTGGGTGCCGTGATACTCAAGGCAACTGCGAGAAGATGCCCAACATGATCGGGATATCCATCCCCGCGTGGAACAAAATGGAGCCCCACACGCTGTCGGTCTTCTGCATAATCCATCCCCACGCCAGCGCCAGCGGGAAGGTTACCGCCAGGAAAATGAGATTGTCGGCAGAATAGGTCACGGTTCCGTGCAGCCCGGTGAACACAAAAGCCACCAGCAAATTGGACAGGAACTTGCCAAAGAAAGGCTCCAACTTGCGCAAAAATAAACCACGGAACATGACCTCTTCCATCGCCGCATTCGCCAGAACGTAAGCCAGCAGCCAGGGGATCCACGGCATCACCCGAGCCAGGCTCAAATCCTGTGCCTTGAACAAGGTCGCCATGGGAAAGGATCCCGCCGCTGCCAGCAGGAAAGCAATCCCGCCGATGAGCAGTCCCTGCTTCATGTTGCCCTTCTGGATGTAGATCGAGCCCAGGCTGCCCCCCGCCGAGCGGGTCAGGAGGAGGATGGTGGCAATGACCACCAAGGCCTCATTTACTTTCATCGTCACCCAGCCCGCGGGGTTCGCAGTGGAAACATTCAAGTATTCAAGCAGATACACCCCAAACACCCATTCCACCAGCACCGCCGCGGACAAGATGGCCAGGCCCACCAACACCAGGCGGAACTTTTCCAGCCGGGCGCTCTTACCGCTCAGCACCACCGCTGCCAGCAAAGCACCCATCAGCCCAAGCCGCCCGAGGTAATCCAGCATTCTGTCCTCCAGCATGGGCCGCCACGGGCTGAACACAAGGATGATTAACGAGCCAATGCCCAAAAAGACCAGCGCAACGCCGATCCGTTGGGCCCATTCCTGAGCCGAAAGACGCTTTCCGTTCATGGGGATTCCTTCAGACAGGGCGGATACTGCTCCTGCTCGTTTCATTATACGTCAGAGATTTCGTCTCTGCGCAAAGGGTTTAGTAGATCCCTTCTTCAGCCCCGCATTTCTACCCGCGATTACTCCTCGATGATCGCCTCAGCCTCGATCTCCACCAGCCATTCCGGCTCGAGCAGCTTTGCCACCTGCACCATCGTCGCCGCCGGGCGCACATCGCCGAAGAACTCGCCGTGCACCCTGCCCACCGCCTCCCAATCCTCGGCGTTTATCAGGAACATGCGCGTGCGGATCACATCCTTCATGGATGCGCCCGCCGCTTCCAGCACCGCCTGGATGATCTCGAGGCAGCGCCGGGTTTGGGCTGCCGGATCGCCCACGCCCACCGGCTTGCGGTCAGGCCCAATCGGAGCCGTCCCCGCCACCGCCACGAAGTTGCCCACGCGCACCGCGCGTGAAAAGCCAATCAGCCCCTCATACGGGCTGCCGCTCGGAATCAATAGGTGTGCCATCAGTGTTTCTCCATTAAGGTTGATACCACTTTATAGGTTGTTTCAATCCTGCTGTTTCTCTTCTGAATGGCCAGATATCACCAACTTTGCTTTTTCAAATTCCTCTTCGGAAATAATCCCCTGGTTGAGCATCCATTGATACCTGTCTAGCTCATCATCAGGATCAGCGTCCGGGTCAACAGGCGTAAAGTATTCTCTACGTTTGTATTCTTTCTTCATAGTCTGCATACTTTCAAGGAATGCTTGCAGTTTTTCCTTAGACGGATTGTCGGCAAGGAATAAGATCGTATCGCCGTCAATCAGGTCAACAATTAAGTACCTTCGACGTCTGGCAAAATGGAACCCCCAAAAAATGATAGACGCAATTGCCCACAAAGGACTCCAGCGCATCAGCGCAGGTACCCCCAGAAAATTTAATCCAAAACCCACCAATGCAAACAACCCTAATGAAATAGCAGAGACAAATATGAATCCATCTTGCTGCGTGGCCTTTCTCATTGATTGAGTTAAATGAGTGTAGTTCACAAAAGTTTCCACTTCCCCGTTCAAATTCTTTGCGAACAAGCGGATTCGATCGGGTTCCAGGAAAAATTCTCTACGTTCAAAAAAATGGCGCTGTCTTAATTCGATTGGCGATGTGTTATCAGTCATAGTTACTCCGCATGGCATTTGATGGATGAAAGCACCTTACGCAGGATCAGGTTTGAACAAATTATCCTGCCTCATAAATATTATACTCATCCCTATTTTCAGTAAGGTAACCCTAGCCGACCATTCTTTTCCTCCCCAACCAGCGCCGCACTGTTGCGGCGTACTCCGTGTACTCCTCGCCAAACTTCGCCGCCAGGTAGCGTTCCTCGGGCAGGATCAGCATCCACAGGCACAGCGCCAGCGAAACCAGCACCGCCGCCAACCCCCACAGCATTTTTAACACCAGCGCCATTCCCAAAAAGACACACAACGCCCCCAGGTAAAGCGGGTTGCGCGAGAAAGCAAACACTCCCGTCTGGATCAACTTTGTGGTCGGCTGGCCTGGGTCGGTGGGCTGCTTATAACGGGCGAATTCCCGGCGCGTCGCGATAATCACAACCAGTCCCGCGGCAATCAGGCCGATCCCAACAACCGGCGAAACCAGATCCAGAAATCCCTGCGGAAATGGCAGAGGAAACAGAAAGTGCAGGAGAATGCCCAGCAAAAAAGGCACCCCAAACATCACTTCGCCTATCACCCAGTTTCTTTTGTGCGCAGAATCCCTTTTCACCCTTCGGCCTCCACCACGAACTTTCTGAACCCCGCCCTCCCGCCAGGTTTCTCCGTGGCATACACAAACAACCCAAAGCGGCAGCCCACAAAATGATCCAGCCCAAAGTACAGTTTTTGAGCCGTGCCGATGGGCTTCCAGGTCGTGCCGTCCCAATACGAAAATCTTGCCTCGTCTGTCATCTGCGTAAAGTTCAAATCTACCCTCAAAATGGTCTTCGCCCCCGCCAGCGGGATTCTGTCATATTCCACCCCGGGTGTCTTATCCAGGGTCTTGCCCATCGTGTAATCCGCTTTGCCGGGATTGCCCTTCATCACCAGGAAGTACTGCCCCTTCTCCCGCGCAATCGCCACCATTCCGTAGCGTCCCTGCAGCGCGCAGATCCCGGCGAAGTCGCCGTCGTTCAGCAGGCTTCCATTCACTTCCACGCACGCGCTGCACACCGGCCCCACCGCCCGCTGCGTGAGCACGTTGCGCGCCCGGGTGACGTTCTCACTCAGCCGCCCCGCGCAAAGCTGCAAAACGCCTTCTGCCCCATCCACCGCCCAGCAGGTATCATCCGGGTTGTGATTCCACTGCCACGCGCTGCCCAGGCGGATTTCCCCGTCCGGGCCGGGAGCATAATGAAAGTCGTCGCTGGCAACAAAAGGCGCGTACTGGTGTCCTGGGCGTGTGCTTTTGGTTTGAATCGTGGCGGGCACTTTGCCCTCCACGCCAAAGACCGGGAAATCATCCTCCCACTTCACCGGCACCACCACCGGCACCCGCCCCAGCGCGCCTTGATCCTGGAACAGGATGGCGTACCAATCTCCTTCGGGCGTGTCCACGATGCCACCCTGGGCCACGCCGTTGTTGAAAAAGCCCATGTTGTCGTCCAAAACGTCCCGCCCGTTGAACTCGCCGGTCAGCGAATCGGCGCTGAAGCAAGCCTGCACCCTGCGCCCGCTGCCCTCTGCCAGCCAGTGGATGAAGAACACGTAATAGCGCCCGTGGATCTTATACAAATGCGCCCCCTCATACCCCAGGCGCACGTCCTCCCGGTCGCGCACAATCAAGCGGTGCAGCCCGCCCGGTTTGGGCCCGCTCAAATCCGGGTTCAACTCGGTCAGGTAGATCTCCGTGTTGCCGTAGACGATGTATACTCGCCCGTCGTCGTCAAACAGCAGCGAGCAATCATGGTAAAAACCTTCCATAATTTGCTTCTGCCACGGCCCGCGCACATCATCGGCCTGATACAGGTAGGTTTTGCGCGTGTCATTGGCCACGAAGCACACATAGAAGCGCCCCTGGTGGTGGCGCAGCGAGGCCGCCCACATGCCCTGACCGTAGATGCTCTGGTCGCCCTCCAGTTTTTGCGCGGGGGTGTCGTCCAGCGTCTCGTACACGTGGCTAACAATCTCCCAATGGATCAGGTCGAACGAGCGCAAAATGACCCCGCCAGGCATGAAGTGCATGGTGGTGCTGATCATGTAGTAGGTGTCGCCCACCCGGATTACATCCGGATCGGGAAAATCGGAGCGCAGAATGGGGTTGTTGGTCATGAGGGACTCCCTATTTTTGTATCTTCGCACGCATTGCGCAGGCTCTTTTTCAAAATCCAATCGGATTGCAACTCATCCCCCATACGGAACGAATGCCGCCCGGCCTCCACAAAGCCCATCCTCTTGTAAAATGCAATGGCTGCCTCGTTCTTCTCCCAAACGCCCAGCCATGCATACGCTTTATCTGCTTCTTCGGCCAGATGGAGGGCGAAATCCATCAAGGATTTCCCCAGGCCTTTGCCCTTGTAAGCTCTTTTGACATAGATGCGCTCGACCTCCATTGAATCCGGGTCATTGAGATCAGACTGCGCCGGGGTGAAATTCACTTTCAGGTAACCGGCCAGGTCGCCACCGGCAACCAGAAAGTAAAAGCGGCTGTTTTCATTTTCTAATTCAGCGAGGATCTTTTGCGGGTTGAAGGCTTCATCGAGATAGCGCTCCATCGTCTCCGGGGTGTTCATGC
>JAEXTI010000152.1 GCA_023406965.1 Chloroflexota bacterium | reverse complement strand
AAAAAAGCCCCGCCCAGGAAATCCGGGCGGGGCGGTATACTTTGCCCCTGGTTAACCAATCTTCAAAATCCGCACGGCGTAAGAGCCTTGCGGAGCTTCAACCTGTACCCGGTCGCCTTCTTTTTTGTTCATCAGGGCCTTGCCCAGCGGCGATTCGTTGGAGATGCGCCCTTCGCGAGGGTTGGCTTCGGCGGCCCCAACGATGGTGTAGACTTCCTCTTCCGCGCCATCGACGTCTTCACAAATGGCGACCTGCACGCCCACCTGGACAGCGCCCAGGTGTGGGATGTCGCCATCCACCACCCGCGCGGTCGCCAGCAGAAGCTCCAGCTCTTTAATGCGCCCCTCGACAAAGGCCTGCTCGTTCTTGGCAGCCTCGTACTCGGCGTTTTCGATCAGTTCGCCGCCCTCCATCGCTTCGTGGAGGCGGTTAGCGATTTCCTCGCGCTTTTTCGTGCGCAAGAAATCCAATTCGTCTTGCAGTTTATTAAAACCGTCGCGCGTCAGGAATGAAGTTGGCATGACAATCTATCTAAATCCTTTGTTATACATATTCTTCCAGGGCTTAAATGACAAAAAACACTCCGGTCCGGAGCATTTTCAGAGGTTGACCCTGGTAACCTTCCCCAAAAGGTTGGATACATCATAGCATAGATTACTACAGGATGCAAGGATTTTAAAGGCAGGGTAAACGCCGCTTCGGCGTCCTGACGGACGCGCCGCACCCCTCCTCGTAGCCGCGGGTCTTTAAGTCGGGCCAGGCGTGGGCGTCTGGAAGGTATCCCGGCGGGCAAGGGATGTTTGCCCGTCAGGCAGACCCGCCGGATGGGCAGGCCGGGCAGGTCTGGCGCGAAGGCCCTGGCGCCTTTCCCGCCGAAAATTTGTTTAGCCGGATGGAACACCCCGCGTTAAAGACCTGCCCCTACCACCACAGATGAGCGTCCGTGGGCCACAAGCCGAAAGTTGAATTGTTGTAACTACACAGCCAGTATTGGAGGATAGCCGAATTTGAGGTGATTGAGGGGTGCAAAGCACCCCTCAATCACCTCAAATTCGGACACTTTCTCCACTCTCTGAACAGGAAATGTTTAGACATAAGATGCTTTTACCCAGGGAATGGCGCAACCGGTCTCACTCCGTTCGCCCGCCAGCAGGTATTCCGCGCTGACCTCGCCGCTGGAAAACAGGTTGAGCGAGCGGATCTGCGCCTGTTCAAAATCCCACAGGGTCACCTGCACGCCTTCCCGTTCAAACACCGGGTTGCCAAAGCGCACCTCCGCCGGCTCATCCCATCGATCGGGCAGCAGTTCGGCCCAGCTTCGACGCTCGCCGAAGCGCTTGCGCAGCACCACCCGCCGCACGCCCAATGCGCGGCAGCACTCCATGTATTCCGGGACCTCCACGCGGTTGATCTCGGTCACCAGGCAGGACAGCTTGACCGGCAGCCCGCTTTGATCCATGATCGCACCCACGTCGGGCACGCCCTCCACGCCCATCGCCGCGCGGTAGATGACGGGGTCGAAGGACGGAACCGACAGGCACAGCTTGTCGAAGCGCCGCACGAGGTCCATACGCGCCAGGGCCAGCCGTCCGTTGCTGTGCAGGCCCAGGCGCGTCCCGGCGGGCAGTCCGGCGCGCAGATCATCCAGCAGGCGTCCCAGGGGCCGGTAAAGCAGCGGGTCGGTGTTCGCCCCGGTCAGCACCACCTCGCGGATGTCGTGCTGACGGATCAAGCCAAGAAAGCGATCCAGGCCCTTGGGCGGGTATTCGTCCAGGTTGGGCGGCGCGCGGCGCGGGTCGATCTGCTTGCCGATGCAATCTGGGCAGCGCGCATTGCACGGGCCGGAGAACAGCAGGTTAGCGAAGTGAAACATGCTCGGCCTCCACGGGCAGCGCGGCGGTTTCCCAGCCAAACAGGCCCAGCAGGTAGGATTTCACCGCCCCGGCGTAGAACAGGGCGATCACGCCGTTATAGACCAGTTCGCCCGCTTCGGTCAGGCGCAGCACTCGCCCGCCCGGCTCGGCGCGGTATTCCATGTAGCCGCGCTCGAGTACAAAGGCCACCTCGTCGAGGAACATGGACTCGAAGGTGACGCCGAACTTGCGCTGGAATTCGTCCAGGTTGACCTCGCCGAAGTAGAAGGACACCGAGACCATCTTGCCCACCGCCGCTTCGCGCGAGAGGTGGTACAGGTCTTGGATGGGCAACTGCCCGGCCTCCACCATGCGCAGGTAGCGCTCCAGGCGCTTCTCGGCGGCCCCGGCGTTGTAGGCCAGGGTGGTCTCGGAAAGCGACTGCGCGCCCAGGCCCAGCCCCAAGTAGGGCGTGCCCGCGATGACCCGCCCGGTGAGGTAGTCGCTGGTGCCAGGGTCGCCGGGCAGGCGGCTGAAGGTGTTCTTGCCGGGCGTGCCGTGATAACCGGCAGCCAGGAGCATGCGCTTGGCCAGTTGGGCCTGCTCATTGACCTCGGCCAGAGTCACTCCGGCGGCCTGCGCCTCGATGCGCGTGCCCTTGTAGCGCACCCGGTAGAGGGTGACGTACTCGGGCTGCAGGCTGATGGCGTGGCGCAGGGTGGCTTCCAGTGATTGCAGGGATTGGTTGGCAAAACCGTACATCACGTCCACGTTGAAGCGCTCGAAGCCCGCCGCGCGCACGGCTTCGGCGGCCTTGCGGTTGAAGGTCAAAGAGGTCGAGTCGCGGCCCATCTCGCTCAACAGGCGCGGGTGGATGGTTTGAATGCCCATGCTGATGCGGCGGATGCCCAGGTCGTAGTAATCGCGGATCTTTGCGGGTTGCTGCGCGGCGATCTTGGGGGTGGTCTCGATGCTGATGCGCACCGCCTCGGGCAGGTCGAAGCAGCGCCGGGCGGCATCCAGCACGCGGGCAATGTTGCGCGTCTGCGCCGCCGAGGGGGTGCCCCCGCCGATGTCGAAGCCGGTCAGCTCGCGGGCCGAATCGCCCAGGGCCCGGCGGTAGAGGTCGAACTCCCGCTCCAGGGCGTCAAAGTAGGCCGCTTCGTGGGTGGCGATTTGGAGGGGGTCCACCACGCAGTACTCGCAGTAATTGCAGCGCTGCTCGCAGAAGGGGATATGCACGTACAGGCCCAGGCGGGGGGAATCCTGCCAGGCCAGGGGCGCCAGGCGCTGCGCCTCGGGGGTGATGACGCGGTAAGGGCGCATGGTGGTCAGGTGACCGATGGGATAGGCGGTGTTGGCGATGTGATGGAGGGCCAGCCCGGCCTGGAAGATGCGTTCGGGGTGCTGGCGGGCCTGGTCGGCGGTGGCGGTGGGGTGGTAGTTCATCGGTGGTCTCCTGATATTTGTGTAATTTATACACTTAGTATAGTGTGATATATACACTTAGTCAAGGGATAAATGTCATTAGAACGCGATTCGCTTTCCGCCTTGATGCGGGAAACCAGGCGAGGAAAGAATGTTTTGTGTTAAAATAAGGATGCCGATGAGGGGGAAAGGTGCTGCCCTTCTAAAAGGGCCCGTAGCTCAGCGGCAGAGCGCGCGGCTCATAACCGCTTGGTCGATGGTTCGAATCCATCCGGGCCCACCTTTGACCTTTTTTGGGTCAAACCTTAAAGAAAGTAATGCGAAATTTAAAAAGTACATAATCATGATTGGTGCTTTCTCTTCAAGTATTCCAGCACCCAACGGATAGTTTCATAGTCTGGATCTCCTTGCTTGTTAGGAGTAGTAGAGCGGGTGCCACGGGCACACAGATTATCAATTCCCTCGTGAGCCTCTCTTGAACTTAACCTGGCATATTTCAACATATTCGGCAAAGTTTGCATCGCGTTTTTTGCAATACTTTCCAGGTCACGAGTGGAAACAGCTTTGTCCCTTAAAAATCGAATATGCCCATGTCGGAATTTGTGAGGGCTTTTGTATTGGACAGCGGCTCTATCGAGAAAACAAGCTAAATCTTTGAGAAAACCGGAGGAACGATACCTACCGACCTTTGCGGTAGGATCAATCTCGCCCGTGAGAGGTGATAACGGCGCAAACCACAATCCTTCGGGCGGAAGTAAACTGCGGACCTTGTTATCCCACGCTATGATTATCTCTAAAAGCTCGGGGATATCTAAAAGCTTGGTAGTTGCTGTTTTGCCCAGTTTTGTATGTACGCCCAAAGAAGGCCATTGTTGAATAGTTCGCGCATTAAGATCAACAGCCATAATCGGTAGAGTCAAGAACGCAGCTATTCGCATGCCAGAAAGAAACAGAAACACACAACTCGCTCGAGTTCGTTCTTCCAGGGTGGTCCTACATGGAACCGAAATTATCTTCAATATTTCATCCAACGCAAACAGTTCTTGATCCTCGTCAGAGCTAGGCGGGCGATGAATTTCCAAAGTTTCCAAGAATTGAGTAGAGACCGCTCGGTATCCCTTAATATCCCGCAACCACTCAAAGAAGTGCTTTGCTTCCAAGATCACCTTCCTACAATACTCGTATGCAAGCTCATGAGTTTTCCCATCTCGACGCGCTTCAGGCGAACAAACATATTCAGCAAAAGTCCGGTCACATTTAGGCAAATCACTAAAGGTGGTTTCGTCCGCAAACTCCAAAAGAAGACGCAATTGTGTATTGGCTAACTTCAAGGAAGATGCCTTAATTTTCTTTTTCCGTGACTTGAGATATTCAACGACGAGTTGTTCATTGCTTCTGTTGATCATTAATCACCTACTCCTTTCATTCCAAACCAATCACTTCATCAATCCTCAATCTAGATTTTTTCGACGGCGATTTTTGAGAATTCTCGTCAAACGCCGACCACATTTCGGGCAAGAGGAAATCAAGTATGAGATGTCCCCTCTGGATTCGAGATGAGCATCCACAATCGCAACTGGCTCCCTGCATGTCAAGCAAAACGATTCATTCTCGGCCATTGTGGGCTTTGTGTAGGTACGGCGAACCCAATCGCGGAATTCGGCGCCATTGATCCAGACATGCCCACTGGCGTCGCGTTGGAAAGGACAACCAAGGTGCATATAAACCCGATAAACCTGTCGGCGCGAAAAACCGATCGTATCCGCCAATTCTTTAGGCGTATAGAGCATATTCAGCAGCCCTTGAAGGCGGGCAATCTGTGGGCCTTTGAGTCGACCACGGAGAATAATTGGAGAAATAAAAGCGGCACTATGCATATATCCTCTTGAACCAATTGTTTTCGTATAATTACGCAATCGTCCCGATTATACCGTCACACAAATTTTTTGTCAAGAGGTTACTGGAGGTTGTTTGAATGAGAATTTTGGGTGCTTGGATTCGTTCAGAACGACTGCATAAAAGAATGGATATAAAAGATCTTTCGTCGAAGGTTGGCCTCACGAGTGCTCAAATCAGTCGAATAGAGACTCTAAACTCTGATATCACGGTAAATTCAATCGTGCGTATTGCTTATGGGCTAAATCTTACTTTGATTGACGTAATGGCAGAACTTGAGTTACTCGCTTTCTTCCCCCGGCTTCGAGGTACAGGTTTGACTGATGCCAATAAAGATATTGCTACTATGCAAGATATCGAAGCTTTTCTTGGATTCTACAGAAGTGAGCCAAGGGAGGCTAAAGACCAGCTGATCGACGCTTACCGTATTATTCGTGAAAATAAGCCCAATCAGCAAGAGGAAAAGCTTGCCGAATATCATACTGCTGACATTATTTGGCAAGCTACCCAGGCGCATTCGCAAAAATATCTACCTCTTCCCTATCCCAGAGAAGTGAAGGAAGAGTTAATCGAAGAGATTTACATATCTGGAGGAGTTATCACGATTCGCGATTTCGCAGCTTACATTATGGCATGCCGGCTTAGTAGTGGACAGTCTTTAACAAAATTGGCGAAACAGATAGATATCTCCCACCATGCAGTCGGTCGGCTTGAACGCGGAGAATTAGAGCGTATATCCTTTACGGAGATAATCGCTCTAGACAAAGTTCTCGAATTGGATGGGCGACTTATTGCTATTTGTTGGGTTGCGGGTGAGTTCCAAGCAGGTATTACCCGAATTAGAGCTTTAGAGATTTCAGATGCGACCCTAACCTCTGTCTGGAATCCGGAGGAGTTGGCCTTTGCTGACACCTTGATAACGATTACTCGTTGGAATAGTGTGCTTTCAGTTAACCCTGGTTGGTTTGAAAAATTACGGAAAGACAATCTGAGTTACTATTATTCTTAATTTCCTGCGAAGCGCTTCTGTACCTTCCGGTAATAGATAAGTAGCATTTCTTTTTCGTCTTGACTTCAGAATAAATCCACAGAGAGGGAGATCATGGAGTTCCGCTGCCGCATCCTCAAGCAAAGCTTTGTTTCCCGCATTCGGTTAATTGTTCATCTATCAGTCATCATCTCATTTCTGATTTCAACAACCATCCCTCAGTCATCGGTTATTGCAGCCCCTTATTCTTCTCTCCCCAACTCCGTTTCCGACAATTTAACCAATCTCGTTCAAAAAATAATCGACAAACTCCAACCCCCACAACAATCAAGTACTCCTGAGCTTGTATTAGTGGACGAGCAACCGGTCCACATAGAAACCGTATATTCTACATTTGGAACATGTGGAGCTCCTGACAATCAACCTTTTCGTTATCAATGGAATGGCGTTTCAGGAAGAATGATGTGGGTCTGTCAAGGGGGGAGATGGCAGATTACTCGTTCGCACCTCATCTTTAATCTTCTCAATGTCCCATTGAATACCCTCCATATTCAAGTATGTTCGAAAGGGGATATACCGTATCGAGAGTGGGATTCGACACTTGGATTTTCACCTGTTCATGCCGCTCCTAATTATGGTGGTTTTGGTAGCTGGGGCACGCAATTTGCGTATAAAGATTGGCATTGTGTCGATCAATCATTTAATCTCAAGGGCAGCAATGTACTAAAAATCGGCCATTTCTGGGGTTTCGAGGGTCGAAACGCCGATAATCTGCAACAGTCCACAATGCCCACCGCACAGTACAATTGGTACGTTTGGGTCAAGAGAATCAATGACACCGAATTTGCTGAGCCGTTTGCCCTGTTCGATCGCTCCACGCTCTCTACAAATACCCCCAAAAACGGCTTGGGTGACCCGCGTGAATGCGCCATCGATGGCTGTGCCAACGCCGTTGCCACCGCCGGCGACCCCATCGACACACGCACCGGCAACTTCGATTACAGCCTGGTGGACCTGTCCATTCAAACTATTGCCGGCCCGCTAACCCTGCAGCGATCGTATGCTTCTCAGGCCCTGACTACCGGGCTGTATTCAGCCGAAATGAGCCCCGGTTGGACCCACAACCAGGACAT
>JAEXTI010000140.1 GCA_023406965.1 Chloroflexota bacterium | reverse complement strand
CTTTAGCGGGATAACCGCCCATGTCGACGATTTTCTGGCAGGAGCGCTGGGCAAAATCGAGGCGCTCGGCGTTGATGTCCATCAAGCAAATGTGCGCGTCGCGCATGGTGGGGAAGGTGAGCAGGTCACGAACCAGCCCGCGGGTAAAGCCGAGGCTGCCCGCTCCGATAAAGGTTATTTTGGTCATGGGTAATCCTTTGTAAAAAATGCGGGGTGAGGGAACGGCTCACCTCGCGCTTGAAACCTTAGGAAAGCGTGATGGTAGTAACGGCACGGATATCCTGCGAAGAAGAGCCCACCAGCAAATCAAACTCGCCAGGTTCGACGACCCATTGGGATTTGTGGGGATCGTAGAAGGCGAAGGAGCGGAAGTCGAGGGTGAGGGTGATTTGCTGCGCTTCGCCGGGGGCCAGGTCGACTTTAGCGAAGTCCTTTAGCTCTTTGAGCGGGCGAACCAACGAGGATTTGCGGTCAGCGACATAGATCTGGACGACTTCTTTGCCGGCGCGTTGTCCGGTGTTCTTAACGGTCAGAGAAACCTGGACGGAGTCGCCGATGGCGGCTTTGGCAGGAGCAGACAGGCCGCTGTACTCGAAGGTGGTGTAGGAAAGGCCGTGGCCGAAGGGGAACAGCGGCTGGACATCTTTTTTCTCGTAATAGCGGTAGCCGACAAAGATGCCCTCGCCGTAGGTGACGGTTTTGCCACCGGGGTAGTTGATATAGGCGGGCGTATCCTCAAGGCGTTTGGGGAAGGTGACGGTGAGCTTGCCGGAGGGATTGACTTCGCCAAAGAGCACATCGGTGACGGCAAAGCCGCCTTCCTGGCCGGGATAGTAGGCCTCAAGCAGGGCGGGAACTTGATCGGTCCAGGGCATTTCGACCGGAGAACCGGCGAATACGACCACCACCGTGCGCGGGTTGGCCTGAGCCACGGCGCGGACGAGTTCGTCTTGCCGGCCGGTGAGGCGCATGTGGGGGCGGTCGCCGCCTTCAGACTCGAAGCCTTCGGGCAAGCCGACGAAGACCAGGGCGGCATCCGCTTTGGCGGCGGCAGCCACGGCGCGCTCCAGGCGGTCATCCTCGCCGGGTTGGTAGGCGCGCGAGAAGGCCAGGCGGATTTGAGTGTAGTGATCCTGTCCGGTGCGCATGAATTCGACCGTAATGGGGTAGGTTTTCCCGGCTTCGAGGACGACTTCGGCGGAGGCTAGCATCTTGTCCCAGCCGCCCTCGTCAACAGACGGACTGACATGGTCAATGAGAGTCTTTCCCTCCAGGATCAGGCGGAAGTGGCCGGTGTGGCTAAGGTTGAAGGTGTAATGCCCGGATGTTGGCACGCTGAGGGCGGCGGACCCACGGGCGGAATAGTTCGGTTGGGTGATACCGGGGTTGGGGAAGACGTTGCCCCACAACCAGAAATCCAGTTTGGGCATCACGTCGGATCCGCAGGATTTACCCGATAGGGTGGGATTGTTGAAATATTCGACCGCAAAGCCGGGCTTGCCATCGGCAGTGAGGAGGCCTTCGCTGAGAACCGGCGGGTTGACGGCGTTGTCACAGCCCTGCTCATAGACGATCTCAACTTCTTTGCCCAGCAGCGAGCGAAGGCCCTGGAGCGGGGAAACGCGGCGAGGCGGGTCGACGAAGGAGCTGCCGCCGCCACCGATGTTGCCCTGATCGGCAGACGGGCCGATGACCGCCAGGGTGCTGAGTTTGGCTGTGCTGAGGGGCAGCAGGCCGCCTTGGTTTTTGAGCAGGGTGATCGACTCGGCGGCCACTTCGCGGGCCAGGGCCTGGGTGGCGGGGGCATTGACCGAGCCGGGAATCTGGTCTTTGTCCAGCTTGCCCGATTTGACCACCAGGGCCAGGACTCGGCGGGCGGCCTCGTTGACCACTTCCTCGTCAATCTGCCAGGTGTTGACGGCATCGACCAGCAGCCCGCCGTAGTACTTGGCCGGGCCGGGCATTTCGATGTCGAGGCCGTTGGCGACGGAATCGACGATGGAATGGTTGGCGCCCCAATCGGAGACTACGGTTCCCTGAAAGCCCCATTCGTCGCGCAGGATGTCGTTGAGCAGGTAACCGTTCTCGCTGGCGTAGATGCCGTTGATGCGGTTGTACGAGCACATGACCGTCCAGGGTTGGGCGTTCTTGACGACCATCTCGAACTGGGGCAGGTAGATTTCGCGCATGGTGCGCTCGTCGACCTCGGAGGAGCCGCGGAAGCGCTCGATTTCCTGGTTGTTGAGAGCGTAATGCTTGAGGGAAGCGCCGACTTTCTTGCTCTGTAAGCCTTTGACCCAGGCCGTGCCGATTTTTCCGGCCACGAAGGGGTCTTCGGAGTAGGCTTCAAAGTTGCGTCCGGCCAGGGGGTGGCGGACGATGTTGACGCAAGGGCCGAGGAGAATTTCGCAGTCCATGCCGCGGGTTTCTTCGGCCAGGGCTTCGCCGACCTTTTCAACGAGAGCCGGGTTCCATGTGGCAGCCAGCGAGACGCCGGTGGGGAAACTGGTGGTGGGGCCTGCGGGGCGGCCAAATTCTGAGATGCTGGAACGCACGCCGTGGGGGCCGTCGGTCATGGTGATGGATGGGATGCCCAGGTGCTCGATGGGCATGGTGTGCCATACGTCCAGGCCGGAAAGCAGAGATACTTTTTCTCGCAAAGTCATTTTGGCGAGAAGCGCTTCAACACGTTGCTGAATATCTGACATTTTCTGCTCCTTGGGGAATTATGTGAATGTTAACACATGAATTCGGTTTTGGGGACCATTTCTCCGTGAGGGTGATGAAACAAATTCTTGGGGGTTTCCCTGGCTCGCGCGGGACGAAAGCCCCTTGTTCGGTTCATGGAAACCCTGCGGGTTGATGCAGGAGAGTCTCACTTTTTCCGTAACGGCGATGAAACAAATTCTCGGGGGGGCCCTGGCCCGCGCGGGAC
>JAEXTI010000118.1 GCA_023406965.1 Chloroflexota bacterium | reverse complement strand
AGGAATTTTGCCAACTCTTAAAAAATGTTGACCTTATAAAATATTTGTTCTATAATATAGTGGCTGCGTCACTGCTGTCACAAACAGCTCTCCCCCGCAACAAGAACTTATCCGCCCTCGCGGCGCTAACCATTATCGACCTCAATCAAGGAGTGCCCCCCGTGAGCCAGTCTACCCACCCAGACTTGCTATCTTTCTACGCCGCTCACGGCGTGATGACCGACCCGCTCGAACAGGCCCGCCTCTTGGAGAACCTGCCCACCGACCTGCCCGCTTTGTGCCGCGTGGTGCAGGGTCTGCTCATCCACCCGTTTTTAACAGAACTATACAAAGTTGATCTGACCTCCGTGCAAAAAAAAGAGGTCAACATCCGCCCGGTCGCAGAGATGCTGCGTCGTATCGGCAGCATGGACCCGCGTCCGCTGACCGACGCGCGAGAGCCTGCCGAACGGCTGGTGGGCAACTGCCGCGATCATGCTGTGTTACTGTGCGCCTTCCTGCGCGCCCAGGGCCGCCCGGCGCGCGTGCGGGTCGGTTTCGCCACCTACCTGAGCAAGGACATCACCGCCGATCACTGGATCGTAGAACTTTGGGACGAGGCCGCCGGGCGCTGGCAGCAAGTGGACCCGCAAATCGACGACCTCCAGCGCCAGTCCATGCAAATCGCTTTCGACCCTGCCAACCTGCCCGCAGGCGCGTTCATCACCGCCGCGCAGGCCTGGGCGCAGTGCCGCGCCGGAAAGGCCAAGTCGGGCACCTTTGGGCACAACCGCAAGGCCCGCGGCTGGAACTTCATGCGCGGCAGCCTGCTGCATGACCTGTGCGCGCTCAACAAGATCGAGGTCCTGCCCTGGGATCTGTGGTGGGACATCACCAAAGCCGATGACAAGGACCTAAATGCCGAAGACCGCGCCTGGATGGACGACATCGCCGCGCAGATCAACGGGCTGGATGCAACTTTTGAGGAGGTGCGCAGCGCTTACCAGGACGACCCGCGCGTATCCGGTCCGCTGGAAACGCGCCTCAAACTGCTGGGGTTGCTGGGCGAGAGCGGCCAGGCGAAAGCCACCGGCCTGGCCTCCGCCGCCTTCGGCACGCCGGTGCTCACCGGCCCCGAACTGCGCCCTTCCGATCGCGAGCGGCTGATTGGGCTGGCTCGCCCCACCCCCGGCGGCAGCAACGGGCGCGGCAAGCTGGCCGAGCAGATCAAGATGAACGGGCGCAACGGCCTGCGCCCCGGCGAGACGGATGTGATCGTGGTGCGCGGCGCGCAGCACCACAACCTCAAACACATCGACGTGACCATCCCGCGCAACAAACTAGTCGTGCTCACCGGCGTGAGCGGCAGTGGAAAGTCCACCCTGGCATTCGACACGCTCTACGCCGAAGGGCAGCGCCGCTACGTGGAGAGCCTCTCCGCTTACGTGCGCCGCTACCTCGACCAGATGGACAAACCCAAGGTCGATTACATCGGCGGGCTCAGCCCGGCCATCGCCATCGAGCAGAAAACAGTCAGCCGCAACCCGCGCTCCACGGTCGGCACCGTTACCGAGGTGATGGACTACCTGCGCGTGCTCTTCTCCCGCGCCGGAACCCAGCACTGCCCCACCTGCGGGCGAGCCGTCGAACCGGTCAGCCCGCAGACGGTTTCGGACGGATTGGCCCAGCTCCCGCCGGGAACACGCTTCCAGCTCATCGCCCCGCTGACGCGCAACAAGAAGGGCGACCACCTGGCCATCCTGGAGAAGGCCCGCCAGGAAGGTTTCACCCGCGCCCGCGTCGACGGTGAGGTCATCGAGATGTTCGAAGGCGCCAAGATGCCCAAGTTGGCCAAGAGCCAGCCCCACACCCTCGAACTGGTGGTGGATCGCCTGGTGGCCCCGCCCACCGACGCCGACGAGGCGGAGATCAAGGACTACGCCGTGCGCCTGATCGACTCGGTGGAAACCACCCTGCAGGCCGGCGGCGGGCTCATGCTGGTGGAATTGGGCAACGGCGAAAACCTCCTGCTGAGCGAGAAGAACATCTGCCCACACTGCGCCGTGACCCTGCCCGAGCTGACCCCGGGCCTGTTCAGCTTCAACTCGCCCAGCGGCATGTGCCCGGCCTGCAACGGCCTGGGCACGCGCCTGGAGGTGGACACCGACCTGATCGTGGAACACCCTGAACTGTCCCTGATGGATGGGGCCTCGCGCTGGTTCGGCAACATTCGCAAGAAGGGTCACTGGCGCGCCAACCACATGAAAATGATCGCCGAGCATTACGGCGTGGATGTCGAACTGCCCTGGAAAGACCTGCCGCAGAAGTTCCGCGACGTGATCCTCTTCGGCTCGGGGGATGAGAAGATTCACTTCAAGTATGAAAACGAGGAAGGCACCTGGAAGGGCGAGGCCACCCACGCCGAGCGCGGCGTCGTCTTTGACGTCAACCGCCTGTTCCGCCAGACCAAGTCCGAGTACACCCGGCGCTGGTACATCAGCTTCATGAGCCAGCAGCCCTGCCCCACCTGCGGCGGGACGCGCCTGTGCGCCGAAGCGCGCAATGTGACCATTGGCGGCGAGACTTTCTCGGCTGTGCTGGGCATGACCATCGAGCAGGCGCATGAGTGGGTGTGCAGCCTGACCGAAAGCAGCGACTCGCACAAGCGCCTGACCGCCGAGCAGTTGGAGGTGGTGGGCGAAGTGCTCAAGGAACTGCGCAACCGGCTCAAGTTCATGCTCAACGTTGGCCTGCACTACCTCTCGCTCAGCCGCCCCGCCCCCACCCTCTCGGGCGGCGAGGGCCAGCGCATCCGCCTGGCCAGCCAGTTGGGCTGCGGCCTGGTGGGCGTGCTGTATATCCTCGACGAGCCCTCCATCGGCCTGCACGCTCGCGACCAGCACAGCCTGCTGGAAACCCTGCTGACCCTGCGCAACCAGGGCAACACCGTGCTGGTGGTGGAGCATGACGAAGAGACCATGCGCGCCGCCGATTACCTGGTGGACCTGGGCCCCGGCGCGGGCGTGATGGGCGGCGAGGTGGTGGCCGCGGGCACCCCCGCAGAGGTGGCTGCCAACCCAGAATCACTCACCGGGCGCTACCTGTCCGGCGCAATGCGCGTGACTGCCCCCAACGGCTTCAACCGCCGCACCCCGCGCGGCTGGCTCACGCTGACCGGCGCGCGCCTGTGGAACCTCAAGAACGTCACCGCCCGCGTGCCCCTGGGCGCGCTGACCGTGGTCACCGGGGTGAGCGGCAGCGGCAAGAGCAGCCTGATCAGCGAGACGCTCTACCCCGCCCTGGCCCGCGCTTTGATGGGCGCGCAGACCTCCCCCGGCCCCTACGACCGCCTGGACGGCCTCGACCGGCTGGACAAGGTCATCGACATCACCCAGGAGCCCATCGGTCGCACACCGCGCTCCAACCCGGCCACCTACGTGGGCGTCTATGACGAGATCCGCCGCGTGTTTTCCACCGTACCCGAGGCCCGCGCGCGGGGTTACGGCGCGGACCGCTTCAGCTTCAACGTCAAGGGCGGGCGCTGCGAGGCCTGCCGCGGGCACGGCCTCAAGCGCATCGAGATGCACTTCCTGGCCGATGTGTGGGTGACCTGCCAGGAATGCAAAGGTTCGCGCTACAACCGCCACACCCTCGAGATCACCTACAAGGGCAAGAACATCGCCCAGGTGCTGGACATGGACGTGCAGGAAGCGCTGGAGTTCTTCGGCAACTTCCAGGGTATCTCGCGCATGTTGCAAACCCTCCACGACGTGGGCCTCGATTACGTCAAGCTGGGGCAAAGCGCCACCACCCTTTCGGGCGGCGAGGCCCAGCGCGTAAAGCTGGCCAAGGAACTGGGACGCGTCTCTACCGGCGACACCATCTACATTCTAGATGAACCCACCACCGGCCTGCACTTTGCCGACGTGCAGCGCCTGCTGGACGTGCTGCACCGCCTGGTGGACGCGGGCAACACCGTGCTGGTCATCGAGCACAACCTGGACGTGATCAAGACCGCCGACTGGCTCATCGACCTGGGCCCCGAGGGTGGCCTGGGCGGCGGATACATCATCGCCGAGGGCACCCCCGAGCAGGTGGTGGACGTGCCGGACAGCTTCACCGGCCAGTTCCTCCGCCCCGTCCTGGAAAAAGAAAAGAGCGCGGCGGGCTAACCAACCAGACAGACCCTAAGGGTTTTCCGAAACCCTTAGGGTCTTCTTTTTTAATCATCGGGTCCCTTCTACTCCCCGGCCCTACAACGCCTCCACCACCGCCTGGAGGATATCGGCCAACTCTTTGGGCAGCCCGCCCGGCACCGGCGGGATGGGTTGGCCTTCCGCCACCGAGCGCAAGAAGCCCGCCATCTCGCCTAACGGCGCGGGCAGGTTGGCCACCTGGGCCAGTGCCTCGGCCGCGTCCGGCGGGAGGGCCGCGCCGGAGACCCTTGCCCGGTAGGCCGCCTGGGCCAGGGCCAGCACGGGCTTGTAGAGCTGTTGGTCCACCTCCGCCTGGGGCACAGCGGCCCCCTCGCCGCGTTGCAGGCGCTTTAATTCTTCGATCTTGGCATCCCGCTTCGCCTGCCACTCCGCCACCGTCTGCGCATCCCCGCGTGCTTCGGCAATATCGGCCATATTCCAATAATCTTTGTACACCTCCGGCAGCCCCAGCCGCTCGCGGATGGACAATGCCTGCCGGGCGTTGGTTTCGGCTTTGTCCAGCTCGCCCAGCAGGCGGTAGACGTCGCCAAGCTGGCTGTAAGAAGATGCCGCGTAGACCTCATTCCGGCGGGCCAGGCTGAGTGCCAGGCTTTCCTCGATCTGCGCCGCCGCGCGGCGCAGCAAACCCGCCCGTTGCGCCCCTTCCGGCAGATCCTCTGCCTCATTTTGGTCGAGGACGCCCAGGTTGTGCAGGGTAGCTGCTTGCTGTGGCTCGTCCTGCAACCCCCGGGCCAGCTCCAGCGAACGTTCGTACCAGGCCCGCGCCGCCGCCCGCCCGCCGCGCTGCTGCCCCGCCGAGCCGAGCAGGTTGCAGGTGCGCATCTCGGCGGCCCGGTCTCCCGCTGCCTGGAAGCGGGCCAGCGCCAGGCGATACTGCTCAACCGCTTCATCGTACCGGCCCAGGCAACGGTATAGCTCTCCCAGATGCTGGTAGGTAGTTCCCTCCAATGCCTCGTCCCCCGCCTGGCGCGCCGCCGCCAGGGCTTCCCGGTAGCGCCCCTCGGCCTCGGTGTAGCGCTGCTGATTGGTCAAGATGGCCGCCTCCCGCACTAACCCGGAAGCCAGGTTGCGCGGATTGTTCAGCCGGCGTGAAATTCCAGTGGCTCGCTGCGCGTCCGCCAGGGCTTCGTCCAGGCGGCCCAGGTCCCGCAGCGCGTTGGCCCGGTCGCCCAGCGCCGCGGAGAGGTTGCCCTCGCCGCCTTGCCCCAATTCCTCCAAACCCCGGATGGCCTTTCCGCAAGGCTCCAGGGCCAGGTCGGGCCGCCCGGCTTCAACATACACCCGCCCCAGGTAGTTGTTAGCCACAGCCATTTGGAAAGCCGGGTCCGCGCCCTCCGCCGGCCCTTCCGCCTCCAGGCGCGCGATCAGCTCCTGCAGCCATTCCACGGCCTGCCCGGCCTCGCCGCGCTGGAAGCACGCCCAGGCATCAGCAAGAATGGCATTGCAGGCGGCATTGTCCAGTCTTTCGCCCGCCCCGGCCGCCAGCCCCGCACGCACCCGCTCCGCCAGGGCGGCCTGCTCGCCGGGCCATGCCGATCTTCCCAGGTAAACCCCCAGCGCCTCCGCAAGGCTAGAAACCGCCGCGCGGCGGTTGCCCGCCAATGCCCACTCCAGGGCCCGGCGCAGGTTGGCCTCCTCCAGCCCGGCCAGGGCCATGCCCACAGCGGCCTGTTGGCCAAACAGGCTATCCCGGATCAATCTAGCCACCTCAGCATACACCTCCACAAAACGGGCTTCAACCGCGGCCGGGTCCGCGGCCTCCGCGCGGCGGGCCGCCGAGGGCAGGGTCGGGTGGAAACGCAGGTAGTGGGAATTAAATGCCTCATACGTCTCCACGCGCAGCAGGGCCGTGGCCGCCAGTTCCTCGCGGATGCCGCCCCAGGCAGCTTCGTCGATCTCGGAAAACATCAGGAAAAACATTTCGAACACCCCGCCGCTGAACCAGGCCAGCAAGGGCAGGGCCGCCTGGGCCTCCGCGCTGAGGTGCCTGCGCGAGAAGTCCAGCGAGGCCAGCAGCGAGGTGTTGCGCTCCTCGCCCGCCTCCTGCTTCAAGTCCTTCAGCAGTTCCTCGAACTCCAGGGCAATCTCCCCCGGCGAGCGCGCCTTGAGGTGCGGCGCGACCAGCTCGATCGACAGGGGGTGGTCGGCCAGTTTATTCAGCAGCAGGTCGAAATTGGCCCGGGTGAAGCCCCGCCGCCCTTCGCTCTCGATCCCCAGGCGGTCCAGGGCCGCCTCCACCAGGCTCAGGCTGTCATGGCGGGCCAGCCCTTCCAGCGGCACGGTTCTAATCCCGCGCAGCCCGCTTTCCGCCGGGCGGCAGGTGACCAGCAGCCGCCCCAGGGGCTTGCCCGCGCTCAGCTCGGCGTACAGGGCCTGCACCGCGGCGTATTGCTCGGTTGGGTAGGCATTCAGCTCGCCCTCGTTGTGCTGAAAGGCGGGCAGCACCGACTCAAAGTTATCCCACACCAGCAGCACGGCTTTCTCGCGGAACAACTGCACGGCCCGCTTGCGCTGCTCGGCGGCGGGCAAAGCGTGAAACTCCGTCCCGTCGAAGGCCTCGCCCAGCAATTGAAGGGCGCGTTCCACGCCGGGCTTGTTCTCGAACGAGCAGAACACGGCCCGCTCAAAGCGCCCGGTGCGCAGCCACCAGTGGGCCGCCTCGCGCGCCAGGGCGGTCTTGCCCATGCCGCCCATGCCCGCCAGCAGCACCCCGCAGTCCTTGCGGAAGGCCCGCTCCAGTTTGAGCAGCTCATAGGCCCGCCCGTGGAAGCGGTACTGCGGCGCGGGCGGAAAGCCCGGCAGCTCGATCACCCGTTGGGGGCGCAGCTCGCCCCGCGCGGCCTTGTCCGGCGGGATCAGGCGCAGGTCCTCGCCCACCTGGTAGAGTTGGGCAATGAACCAGTCTTGCAGGTCAAATTTGGGCGCGTCCGGCCCCAGGTGGCGGAAGCGCTTGCGGTTGGCATGCAGCCGCACGCGCGCCTCGGCCAGGGCCTGCCCAATCGCCCGCCCTCCCGCCAGTTCCTGATAGAAGGTCTCCACCAGCAGGCGCGCGGCGTAAATGTGCACCGAGTGCGAAAAGGCCACCACGCTGCCGATGCCCGCCTGCAGCAGGGCCGGGGCCACCGAGCCAATCACCGGGCGGTCGCCGATTTGCGAGCCGCGGCAGGCCTCCAGGATCACCAGCGGGGTGCTGGCCCGCGCCAGTTGGTCGCCAAAATCCTTGCCCGAAACGTACACCGGTTCGCCCTTCTCGTCCTCGAAGATCAGCACGCCCACGCTGGTTTCGGGCAGGTAGGTGCCGTGCCCGTCGAAGTGCACGATGTGGTACGGCTTGCCGTCGCGGTGGGCCTTGCCCAACAATGCCGAGGCGCGCTCCAGGGTGGGCGGCTCGCAGAAGTCGATCTCCACCGTGCCCTCCGGCAGGGCTTCCATGGCGTCCAGCAAGGGCGGGATGCTGTTGCGCGGGTCGATGAACCCGGCTTTTTCCGGGCGCGAGACAATAAGCAGCACCCGCAGCGGCAGGTCCAGGTCGAAGGAACGCGGGCGGTCCGCGCCGAGCAACTGGCGGCGGATGATCACATCCTGGAAGGCCAGCGGGCCGCGCCGGTCGCGCAGCAGTTCCCAGGGCTGGGCCAACACGGCGGGGTCCGCCGAGCCAATCGTCAGCAAGCCGGGGTTATCCGCCCGCGTGGCGCCCATCAGGTTGTTATACACCTGGCGGGTCTCGGCCGTGCCGAACAGGGCTTTGTCGAGCTGGCTGCCCAGCTCTTCCAGGCGGCGCTCCACCTGCTGGGCGGTGACCAGGTCGCCCACCCCGGCGAAGTGGATGTAATCCTCCAGGTACCAGAAGATCTGCTCGCGGTCTTTGTCCGTCAACGGCAGGGCCAAAGCGAAGGTCTCGCTTTGCTGGCCGCCGGATTCGATCCAGGAGGCGCTATAGCCGCCATCCTTCTGCGCTTGAACGTTCAGGCGGATTTCGTAAGGTCGTTCGCTCATGGGCTGCTCCTCAGGTGGGGCGTGGATCATTCCCCCTGAGAGTATTATAGGGTATTTTGCAGGAAGTTGCCCAATCCAGACCCTAAGGGTTTCGGAAAACCCTTAGGGTCTTCTTTTTAACGCTACTGTTTCCTTCCCCCCACCACAAACAACACCAGCCCGCCCAGGCATCCGCCGGCCAGCACCAGGAACATGGACGCCGGGCCGATCGAGTCGAACAGCAGCCCCGCGCCCACCCCGCCCAACACGTTGGACAGGCTCGTCACCGTCACCAGCAGCCCCTGGCTGGTAGCCTTCAATCCCTCGGGGGCCAACCGGCTGGCATAAGCCACCGATCCGATCAGGTAAGGCACATACGAAAACCCGTGCAAACCATTGATAAAAAACACCCAGCGGTAATCGGGCATCAAACCGTACAGCGTCAGGCGGACGAAAAAAATCACGAAGGCAAAGGCGATCAGCCGTTTGGGTCCAAAGCGGCGTAAGAGCCACGCCCCCAACAACATCATCGGCGCCTCAGACATGGCCGAGATGGTGGATGCCACGCCCACCGCCCCCTGGTTGCCGCCCATTTCGGTCATCGCCACGCCCAGGAAATTGATCGACCCCATCCACGCGCCCCACAGCAGCAGGATGGAGAGCGCAAAGATGATCCACACCTTGCTGCGCACCAACTGCTGGAACCCGCCCATCGAGAAACCACCCCCGCCGGCCCGCACTTCGGGAAGCAGGCGCGTGACCAGCAGGAAAATGGCCAGCCCGCCCATGAACCCTGAGAAGATGACCTGCATGCCCAGACGTTCGAGGATGAACCCCGAGAAGGCGCTCACGCTGATAAATCCCAGCGTGCCCCACATGCGGTACGCGCCGTAGTAATCGTGGTTGGGGCCCAGCATTTTCAGCGTGACCGTGTCGACCAGCGGCAGGATGGGGGTGGCCATGAAGGTGAACAATGCCACCGCCAGCAGGACAGGTACGAAGCTGGACATTTGTGAGAGCAGGCCCAGCGCCAGGATCGCGCCGATACTGGTGATGGTGAAGATTAAGCGCGTCTTGCCGATGCGGTCGTTGAGCACGCTCCACAAAGTGGCAGAAGCCGCCCCTACCAGCGCGCTGACCGCGGCGACCGAGCCGATTTCCGTGCCCGTCAGACCAATACTGCGGTAATAAATGTTAGCAAACGGCCAGAAGAACGCCATCGCCGCCCAGATGGTGAAGTGCAGGGCTTTGATGGTCAAGTCGGACTTCAACGGGATGGGCGCGGAAAAGGTGGAGCGCAGTTGGGCAAAACGCATGCCCGCTTACCCTCCCGCCTGGCCAGCGGCGCCAAAGATGCTCAAGTAATGCTCGCAGCGCTCCTGGAAGGACTCAACGGCAACCCGCTGCAGGGCAAAGTAAGACGCATCCGGGGTGGCCGCCTGCGCCAGCTTGCGGACGGTGGTCATAAACAAATCGGTAGCCACATTGACCTTGGAGATGCCGTGGGCAATGGCCGATTGGAACTGCTCGGTGCTCAAGCCCGAGCCCCCGTGCAGCACCAGGGGGATGTCTACCCGGCGGCGGATTTCGTCCAGCAGGTCCAAAGCCAGGTGCGGCTCCCCGGCGTAAGCCCCGTGGGCCGTGCCAATGGCCACCGCCAAAAAGTCCACGCCCGTTTCGGCCACAAAGCGCTCCACGTCATCCGGGCGGGTGAAGCCCTTGCGCAAACTCTCAGCGTCCTGGTAATCGCTGCCCATGCCCACGTGGCCCAATTCGGCCTCCACCGCGGCGCCCATGGCGTGCGCGGCGCGCACCACGGCCTTCGTCTGGGCAATGTTCTCGTCCAGGGGCAGCTTGCTGGCGTCCAGCATCACGTCGGTTAAACCCAACTGGATGGTGCGCATGCACTGCTCGAAGCTGGCCCCGTGATCCAGCATCAGCGAGACTGGTTGGGGCACCGACTCGGCCAGCGCGCGCGCATAGGCCACTTGCTGGCGCCCGTTGGGCAGTTCAAAGTGCCCGGCGTAGAGCCCCAGGATGACCGGGGCGTTTTGCGCCTGGGCCGCCGCCACGATGCCGTCGGCAATCAACGAATCCACGATATTGAACAGCGGGACGGCATAACCGTTCTGCGTTCCCCGCACAAGCTGGTGTTTAATTGAAACGAGTGCCATTGATATACCTCTTTCTCTTATTTAATCATGAATCGGCCGGAAAAACATCCTTCGATTCCCAATTTTTGACTATTTTCACTTCAGGCAGCTTCCCGTTCTGCCAGGAAGCGGCGCGCTTCTTCGTAAGTGGGGATACCCGGCCTGCCGCCCAGGCGCGTGCACTTAATCGCCGCCACTGCGGTGCTAAAGCGCACAATCCGCCGCACGTCCCAGCCCTGCAGCAGCCCAAACAGGTAAGCCCCGTGGAACACATCCCCCGCCCCGGTGGTATCGACCACTTCCACCGGGAAGGCTGGCGTGTGAAAACGCTCCGTGGGCGTCACCGTGTAACTGCCGTCCGCGCCTTCGGTCTGCACCACCACCCGCGGCCCCCAGGCCAAAATCGCCTCGCCCGCCGCCCACAAATCCGCTTGCCCGGTCAGCGCCGCGCCAAACCCCGACCCGCAGATGAAGATATCCGCCAGGCGCACCAGGGCCTGAGCAGTCTCTGAGACCGGGCCGCGCGTGGCAGTGCCGTCCAGCATCACCGGCTTGCCCGCCGCGCGCATCCATGTCGCGGCCTGCAAGGCGGCCTCAGGGTGCATCCCGTCCAGGTGCAGCACGTCCGCGGCGGTGATGTATTCGCGGTCTAGCTCCTCCACGCCCAGCGGGGGGCAGGCCGGGCAATTGAACCCCGAAAAATACCGCTCGCCCGTCCCGGCATGCACTGCCACCAGAATCGCCTGGTTCTCGGGGCCGGGGCGCTGCACCGCCCGGCTCACGTCCACGC
>JAEXTI010000086.1 GCA_023406965.1 Chloroflexota bacterium | reverse complement strand
CGTGTGAATTCGATAAACACTCGCGTGATTATCCGCGCGAAAAAGTTCTACTGCCCCACTTTGGCCGACTAGATTCCGCCTACTAAACGGCGAATAGAATGCGCTTGAAATAATGAAAAGCCTACTGAGCTTTTCACCGTGCCTTCCGGTAATCTATACAAACACTCAACCTTATATCTGGGTTGGCTGACGCCAGGTTTTTCATCGCAATTATTGTTTTCAGTAAATGCTGAAAATGCTCACAACAGCGAAAGATGTAGCAACTGTTCAATCTTTTCAAACCGCCCTTATAAATATTTTAATTAGATCCTTATTTACCGGGACCGGCTTATTGATCGTCTATGGTCGATACCATCACAGGCCGAAACCGGCACCCAGGATTCGCCTTCCCCAACATTGTCCAACTTAACCGTTCCACCACATTCCACCAGATATGCGGAACCTGGTACCAAGAAGCATTCTCAACCCCCTTGGGAATATCCGGATCGGGAGCTGTTACTCCGGCTAAGAAGCCATCTGGATGGATGCCGACCTCGGTGTAAACGGCAGAGTACAAAGGACCAATAACCGCAAGAGAAAGAAACATTCCCCAACCGCAGCGGGATGGATTTACTTCTTTTGCGGCTTCAACACGGTCTGCCATAAATTGCCAGTAAGTCATCCCAGCAGGAACCTGTACAACCTGCATAGGATGGTTACCCTTGTAGGCCACAAAAATCAAGGGGACACAAATCGCCAAAATCAAGGCGATTGAGACCGCCTTCCGGATCAAGCTAAAAACGACCACAATAACCTTCATCTTTTTTCCTCGTTGTTCTCTTCGACGGTGTAGGAGTCATCCGGTTTTCCACGATCTTGGATAAGCCGGCCAAAGCGCACTTCTTCCCGGTACATACGGTCCAGGGCTATTTCGACGACATCGCTCTCGCTGCGCCCCATTTCGCCGGCCATCTCTTTCAACTGGTAGATACTCTCCCGGCTGAGGCGAAAAGAATGCACCGGTTTGTTTGAGGAATTGGTCTTTGGCATATCACTCCATCTTTCGATCATTTTTCCTAATGTAATACTCTAGTGATACTTTGTCAAGTGTATTTCTGATTTTTCGTTCTCTATCCCCAGTGCTATAATGCCATTGTAAATCGAATACCCAACCGGGCCGCATTTAACGCCAGCCATTCCTTATTCGAGAAAGCGCCCACCTGCAGTTCTGCATTTCGCAACTGCGCGTGGACGCTTTTTATTTTGTCACGAGGTCAAATTGCGCGAATTCAGTATCTCTAAAAAGTCTTTGTTTCTGATCTGCGTCATTTTTGTTTTCACCACTGCCGGCATATTGGCAATCCGTCACGTAGGCCAGATCATTCCGCATCCAACGTCACCGCCGCCGGTAGACGAAAGCCAGGCTTCGGCAGCAGTGGTCGCCGGCGTAAAAGCCTTCTTCACCGTGGATTACACAGAAGGCAAAGATGCCTGGCTGGAGCGGTTCTGCGCCACCAGCACGCAATCCGGCTGCCTGTTCGCTACCAGTGGGTCCACTTCTTTGTGGCGACGCTACACCGAGATGAAAACCGTCTCTACCGCGGATGTGGCTCCCAAAACACTCGTTCGCCGAAGCGAGAACGAACAGGTCTGGCTGGTCACAATCCAGCTATCCCAGCCGCTGCCAGGCAGCGAGAAAACGCAGGACGAAGCCTATGGACTGGCGGTGCATGAGAACGGCGTGTGGAAGTTTGATCGCTTTCTCTTGCCGCAGGAAATCGATGCCCTCCAGCAGTCGAATGAAGGAGCGACGCAATGAAGCTCTTCCAACGCTCCCTCCTTACTTTTCTCGCACTGGCACTGATGTTTACCACCACCGGCCCGGTGAATGTTCAGGCACAAGATTCCTCGCCTTGGGCCGAAGTATTTGACGAGAACGGCAACCTGCGTTCCGACATTATTGACCTTGGCGAGACCACAGAGACTCCCTCCTGGATGAGCGTGGATCTGCCTTTCGGCCAATCGCTGGATCTGGAAGCCAATTACCACCGCTATCAGACAGCAGATGGAAATCTGGTTGTCCTGCCCTCGGCCTCCACGCTCTTTTTCATGGCGATGAACCCGCAGGAAAGCGGCCTGGCGGATTCGGTGGGCATGATGGGCAACGGTTTTGGCAGCCTGATTACCTTTCTTGGCCTCGTAGCCGGCGACAGCATCGATTGGAGCCGCGTGTCGCACGACCGCCCAGAATATCAAAGCCCGGATCAGTTCTGGAATGCCGTGTTGAGCGGCCAAGAAAACGTGTGGACCTGGTTCTCCGGGTTCGGTTTTATCACCACGCTGCTGTCGATGTCTTGGAACGATGCGGCAATGCGTTTCGCCTACCTGATGTATCTCAATGGCAGTCAAAACTGCGCGTCCATCCCCGGTGGCTGCTCCGGTGTCGTTACACCACCGCCGCCTCCACGGGCTTGCCCTGGCTCATCGATCTCGATTGGGCAGCCGACTGCCACGATCAAAAAGATCGCGCCCAATAACCCCTTGGTGGTTGGACAGGATACCCAGGAACGACGCGGCGCAGATATCCAGGTGCTGGTCACTGTCCCACCGGTCATCTTTACCTGGTATGAGCCCATTTACGAAGAACAGGACATTTGCCGAAACGCATCCGTGGGCGAAACCCCCAACTGCCGCAAGGACTCTAACTCGGTCGCCAACGACGGCGTTGAAGATACGGAACTGGTATTCAAAGAATGCCGGCAGCATGTCGAGATGCTTCCGGATGCCATAGCTTCCCTGCAAGCCACGGCAACACTCAGCCCTGAGAGCAAAGCCTGGATTACCGGCAAGTTGGGCCAGACCCACTATGGCGCTCACGTCTACCGCGAAAGCTTTACCCTGATTCCCGGTTTTGCCAATTGGAGTGGTAGTTGTAATGCCGGCGGCACCTGCACAGCGACCGGCACGGCACTGCACGTCCCCTTTGCCGATCCGGGCACGTTCAACCTGAAGTTGAGAGCTACCACGCGGGGAGCTAGTTTCCAAGGCATGCCCGTCACCCAACCCCGTACCATCAGTGCGGATGGCACCTTTCAGGTGTACGTCACCCTGCCTGCCCTGATCCCCTAACACGCCATCGGAGCCTTCCGCGATGAACGATCTCATGATCTTGTTTGGCGAATTTCTGGCTGCGCTGCCAACCTTTATTCTCAACGGCATCCTGGTCACGCTGTATTGGCTGGCCGATTCTGCGCCGGCGCTGCTGAGTATTGGGTGCGCGGTAGCGGTCATGCGCTTCGTGGATCGCGAGATTCAAAACCGGGCCATGTTCCGCCCGGCGCGGGAAGGGCGGGAAGTAGCCTTGTCCGATCCCCACACCGCCCAAACACTGACCGGGATTGTCCTGGGCTTATGGCTGATCAGCCAGTGGCAGATGGGCGCGCCGGTGCCCTGGATTGGCGCAGCGATGTGGCTGTTTGGCGTGGTGGTTTTGCTGGCGACGCGCCAGCAGCAGTTGACTACCTTGTGGAATATCAAGTCCGGGATTGCCATTTACGCCCTGGCAGTCATTGGCAGCCGATTGTATCTGACCTATACCTCGGCCTTATCCGCCGAACAATGGGCTGCCTTGATCGGATCCGCCGACAGCGCTGCTCTGGTATTGAGCAATACGCGCGGGAATGTGACCACCATCATCCTATGGGCACTGTGGCTGGTGATTCCTCTTGGATATTTCGCCATGCTCTTACAGCAGCTTCTGCTGAACCCCATTTCACTTTCCGCGCCGGTGGCCGCGGCGCACGAACTGATTGAACGATACCGTGTCCGGCAATAGGGTAGCGAATGGAACCGGGTAATTGGCGAATTGCCCTGCTCGATTTTCTACTCTATTCCAGATGGATGAGTAGTTCCGTTAACGAGAGTTGTGCCTTTTAGAAAACCTAACGTGAGGAGTGCATCGATGAATGAGCTATTGGAGGTTTTTCGCGGTCCAGTGTTGGGCTTGATCTTCGTGATCATTGCCCTGGCTGGCATCATCGTCACCGCTGCTTTTGCGGCCTTGATTGCGCAAATGGGCTTACTGCTGCGGATGCGGACCCGGGAACCGCAATCCCAACCAGTTCGCACCAGGAGCAACACCGACCGCGTGCCGGCAGGCGCATACGTTGTTCGCTCGCCAAAGTATTCGGTTCGTGAAACGGGCAACAAAACAAGCGTGACACAGTAAGGAAACTGGATCAACAACCATTGAAAGCGGATATCTCTTGCGCAAGCAAGGGATGTCTCGCAAGCTCACCAACCGAACTTTGGCGATCTGGCGAGACATTCACCCTTCATTAACCAGGAAACCACATGGCAACCATCCTCAACCAGATAACCGATCACATTCCATGGCTGCATCCCAAAGACAGGCTGGCCATCCCGGACGATCTTCGCATTGAAAACGCGGGGATCCAATTCGATCCAGCCCGGCATGTGTTGGACGCCATCTGGTTAAAAGCCGTTGAACGCGAAGGCGGGGTCACTTACGCAGGCTATCGGGTCATTCGACTTCTACAATTGGTCTATATTCCGCTGGACGTGCGTCGGGATGCCGGCTTGCTGCAAAAGATGCGCACTGCTCTGCGGGGTATGTATGGTTCTGGCATCAACCTGGTGTACCTGGCTGCCGGCATCTATGACCCGCCCATCGGAATTGTGCAATGTTACGGCGTTTCCGCCTTTCATACCACCCTGGAGGAAGCGGAGCGAAAATCCCGGCTGGATATCGCAGTTCTTCGTTCCACCCTGGCCGGCGCGTACCGGCAGGCTAAATTAGAGCCCTTGACAGTCGAGATCGCCGATTGGGTCTTCCGTGCGCTGCAAGAGATGCCGCATGCTATCGTAACCGTCGGTCATCCAGACCCACGCGAAAACGCGCGCGGCGGAGACCAATCGCTGCGCGATCCCCTGGCCGGGTCTGGAAACGCGCCACAGCAATACGCTTTACAACAAAACGAGCTGCTTTTCCGCGGGATGAGCACGCTGCGCGAGGAATTTCTGATCATGGTCCTCGCCAACCACGTCTCGTTGAAGAGCATTACCAACATGCTGACCGCCCAAGCCGAGAATACATCTGTGTATGCTTCACGGCAAATGGGCGTGAGAGCAGCTTCTTTCGGCGTCAGCCTGCCGGCAATATTAACCGGCGGCCTTTCCGAAAACGCTTCCAATTCCTACGGTGAAAACCATGCGACCGGCGTCTCCGAAGGACAAGGTGCAACGGATGGAGTTACCAACACCGAAGGGCAGGCTCATACAGTGGGTCATGCCAGCACGCGCGGTTGGTCCCATTCCGTGGGCGTCACCGAGACCGATACAACCGGCCAGGCGACCACCACCGGCGTTTCCGAGACCAACGGCATCGCCCAAACGCACGGTGAGACGGTCACGGATGGATCCTCTCATACCGAATCCTCCGGGTCTGCCACCATGCACACGGACAGCTCCGGATATGGCGTCAACGGGGGCGTTGGCGGAAGCATCGCCCCGGCCGGGGTGGGATTATCGGCCAATGTTAGCGGCAGCGCCAATTGGGGCAGCTCGGATGGCGTAACCTCCAGCAGCGGCAGCGCGGATACCACATCCCACTCCGTCTCGGTTAGCAACGCCACCACGGAGAGTCATGCGGAAACGCACAGTCAGGCGCAGACCAACTCGCAAAGCCATTCCGTTTCGAACTCGGAGACCTGGACAACCTCCGGCGCGGAGACCGACTCGGTGGCGGATACGGCTAGCACGGCAGTCAGCAAGAGCCATTCCGATTCGGTCAGCACAACACGCTCGCAGTCGGAATCCACCGGCATCGGGCAGGCGATCGGGCGCGGGTGGACCGGTGGAATGAGCGTTGGCGTCGCGCCCTCCTTCTCACTGTCCAACAGCTATCAGTGGCAGGAAGATCCCTATATCCTCCTGACCCACATCATGCGCACGCAGCAAAAGCTACTGGATGTTGCCAGCAAGGAAGGCGCGTATTACACCGACGTTTACGCCCTGGCGCGCTCCGAAGCGGGCGCGCAGTCGCTGATCGGATTGATTCCGGAAGCATTTCACGGCATAGAGGATGTCGTCACCGGTGTCCAGGCGCGGAATCTCAGCCCGGCGGAACAGGCCTACATCGGGCTGCATGCGCGGGCGTTTACGCCTTCGACGCGTGTGGAAAGCATCCCGGAAGTGATGAGCGGGTATGCCGATTCTACCCTGCTGACCATGCTGCAGCTGGCAGCCTATACCGCGCCCGGCATGTACGAGCATGGCACGGCGCTGACGGTGCAGGAAGAGACGCCTTCCTTTGCTTTTTACCCCAACATGCCCGGTGACGTGACACTTGGCCACCAGTGGTCTAGCGAGACCGGCGAGCTCACCAAAGCGCTATTGAATATCACGTCTGACCGTCATTTCCACACGGCTTTTGTTGGGGATACCGGCTTTGGCAAATCCATTGCCGCCGAGCGCATGGCCTTAGAAACCACCCGCCAGTGGCATTACCGCAGCATCGTGCTGGACTTCGGGCAGGGTTGGCGGAAAGCGCTGAACTGGCCGGGGATGGAAGACCAGGTGGATATTCGCCAGCTCTTCCCCGGCGGCCAAAGGCCCTTGCGCTGGAATATCTTACAGGTGCCCAAACGTATCGACGCTGGGCGCTACCGCAGCATGGTGGCAGAACTCTTTGCCAACGCCGGGCGCATGGGGCCGCGCCAACTTGGCTTTATCCGGCGCGCCTTGACCGATTTGTACCGCAACGCGGGCGTGCTGACCGGTGATCCCTTTGTTCAAAACGATTTCTGGCAGATCACGGATCCGGAAACGAAACGGACGCAGTCGGTGCCGAATCCCTGGGCGGTTGTGACGGACGCCGGCGAGACAGCGGCCATCGAACGCTGTTGGGTGGAATATGGAATGGCCAGCACGGTTGCGGTGGGCGAGCGGATTGCCAATCTCGATCCCATCGCCCTGCAGGCGCTGGCGGTTCATCGCAGCCGGCGCTTGAGCATGGTGACCCTGGTGCAGAAGCTTCACCAATACAAGCAAACGCTGCCGAAGAACGATCAGTCCAGTCACACCAGCCTGGAAGGCGTTTTACTGCGGCTGGAACAATTCGCGGAAGGCCAGATGGCGCGCCAGTATGGCGCGGGCAATGACACTCTGGCGGTAGAAGATCTCGGACTGCTCGGTTCGCCGGAGGATCCGTGGGGGATCACGGTCATCGAAGGTGGCTCGGAAATGGATGAGTATCCCAAAGCCGCGCTGCTGTCCCTGCTCTCCAGCATTCTTTATTTTGACGCGGTGGCCAGGCGGCGCGAAGCCCTGGATGGTTACCGCCGGTTCCCAACCATGCAAATCTTCTTCGAGGAAGCCAATAAGGTGCTGACCGGCGTTTCCGGTGGCGCGGCTTCGGATCAAGGTTCTGGCGATAACAGCAATGCGGTCAGTCATATCTTTCAAACCATGTGGCGGGATGGGCGTAAATACGGCGTTTTCCTGCACCTGCTGGCGCAAACGGTCAGCGAACTGCCATCCGGAATTTTATCGTCATGCGCCAACCTGTTCGTCTTTCAAACCAAAGACCCGAAAGACCGCGACCTGATCCTTCCCCATCTCGGGCGGTCTGAAAAAGGTCTGGTCAACACCGAATACAAGCGCTACCTGGCGCGTATCCCGAAAACCCTGGCGATAGCCAAGTTTGGTTATTCGGATGATGTTCACCTGCTGGAGCCAATCCTGATGCGCCCGTTGATGGTGGTGTGCAATGAACCATCCGACCGGGAAATCTTCCGCCAGCTCGGCGCCCACCCTGGAATTTGAGTTGTAGCCGGCGGTGTATTCTGCCGGATTCTATTTTGAGACAGGAGACTTTTATGGAACCCAAAAAACGTTCACCCCTGATTGCCATCGTTCTGGCGGTTGTGATTGGCCTGATGGTGATTGCGCTGCTCAATGGCGTGATCCGGCCAACCCAAATCGTTGTGGCCAAATCCGCCATAGCTCCCGGCACTATTCTCAGCGATGCTTTACTCGAACTGCGCACCATTCCGATGGGCGCTCGTCCGGCGGATGCGTTGACCAAGACAGAAGATGCTGTGGGCAAGATGCTGGCGGTGGGCCGCGCTCCCGGCGACTTCATCGTCCAGTCGGTGTTGGGCGAGATCGCCGGTGCGGGGATCCCAGCAGAGTTACCCGAAGGGCATGTGGCGCTGGCGATCCACGTTAACCAGGCAAGCGGCATCGCCGGGCTGCTGCGGCCCGGGCAGACTGTCACGATTATTGGCATGCTGTCCCCCGATCTGCTCTCCAATAATCCGGTGAGCGTAATGACCGGCCCGTTGACGGATTTTGGCTTACCCACTGAAGTTCCGACCAGCGCAGTTCCCGGCGCGCCTGTCCCAACGCCCACCAGCACGCCTACACCACAACCGCCGCAATCTCCCCTAGCGCGGTTGGCCGTGACCGGCGTGCGTGTCTTGATGGTGCCGCAGTCCTTCCGCTACGAAGAAGTGCCGGCCGGCGCATCCGAAGATCAGTTGTATTCCTCGGCACGCACCACGATGGCCGCGCAAGAAGGCTCGGTCATCGTCCTGGACGTGCCGACGACCAAGATCGAGGTGGCACCCGGCTTATGGGCCGATCCGGTTTCGCTACTGGCTGCGCTGGATCAGTACGGCACGATCCACCTGGCGCTGGAACCCGCGGCAGGCCTGAATATCCAATCCAACGACGTGGTCACGCTCAATCTGGGCGATCTGTACGAAACACTCAACGAAAACCGCGGCAAGAAGTAGGAGCCGGGAATGACGGACGCCTATTCCAATCAAAAGGTGGCGGTCATGTTGGCCGGTCCCGGGCACGAGGTGGTGTATTACCAGATGCAGCCGCCGATGCTGGCTGATGCCCGCTTCATTATCGCCGGACACGCCACCCAGTGGTCCATGTTTGAAACCAACTTGAACAATCTCAAGCCCGCGCTGGTGGTGGTGCAGGCGGATATCGCGCCTGATCCGGACGCGTTGATCCATATCCTTTCCCGGATATCTGCCTGGAAAGGGGTGGCGGTGGTGATCTTGCCTGCCACGCACCGCGATTTCAAAGGCGCGTTCGAGCGGGTCGATACGGTGCGCGGTGTCTACATTGCACCGGTGAACTGGATCGAGATCTTCCAGGCGGCGTATGGTTCGGCGATCACCGAACGCGCCCGGCTTTCGCAAACCGCGCCGATGCAGCAAACCGTGACCAGCTTTGCCAGCGCAAGTAATTCGGCCTTCATCACCGGTACGAAACGCATCGCGGTTCTATCGCACGCCGGCGGGGTGGGCTGCTCGACGATCGCCGAGAACCTGGCGTATGAACTGGCCGTGCGAATGAGTGTCAAGACACTGCTGGTTTCCATGGGCCTGCCGCCTGCCGCCGCGCCGCATCTCAAGCTGCACTACCTACCCAACCTGACCGAGTATTTCGATCATCCCGGCAAATCCTCGTTTCAAGCCGCGATCCAGCGTTTAGAGATGCTCGAAGTGCTGCTCGCGCCCGAGTCATCGCTGGAGTATATGAAAATCTTGGAGGTATCGGGGAAAGGCACCGGTGAGGGGACGATCAACGGCATGCTGATTGACTCGGAAGACGGACGCTATGCAGCCATTGTCATGGACGTCCCGGCCAGCGAGGATTTGTGGATGGGCCACTCGATTGTCTTTGCCAACACTGCCCTGATCGTGGCCCGACCCACGTTGGCCGATCTGGCAGCCACGCGCCATACGCTCAACCTGCTTCTTTCCGGGATGCGCAGCGAAAAGCGTCTGGCTAAGGAATCGATCTACCTGGTACTCAACCAGTTCACCGACCGCTCCGGGTTCACGCCACGCAGTTTTCAGGACGAACTGGCCGGTACAGTAGGGTGGGCTCCGCCCATCGCGGCGGTGCTGCCTTACGAGCCGGGGGTGGCGCAGGCGCAGGATAACGGCATTCCACCGGTGACGCGCATTGACACCTTTGGCGGCGGCATCCGCTCAATCATCGAGACGCTGTTCCCGGCGATGGGTAGCAGTATGGCAGCGTCGAAAAACAACCGCGGCGTTCTTCGCCTGCCCAAGATCCGGTTTACTTCATAGGAGATTCTATGGCAGGTATTTTAGGTTTGTATGACGTGTCCGCGGCGGCGCTGCCGGATGATGTTGTGCGCCAGGCAGTCGTCAATGAGGTGATCGATCAGGTCAATCAGGAATTTCCGCCGGCGCTGCTGCAATCGCCCTCGGAGGAAGACCGCCAGCGGATTCAGGAGCGAGTTGTGACCGTTGTTGGCGCGGCCCTGCGCAAGCGCAGCCTGCGGCCAGGATATCAATACGAAGCCCAACTGGCGGAAGATCTGACCCGTCGCATCGTTGGTCTGGGCTTTCTCGATCTGCTGCTGCCGCCGGTGCGGACAGACCTCTCTGAGATCGCGATTTACTCGAGCGGCCTGGTGCAGATCATGCGTAAAGGCTCGGTGCGATGGGAAAACGTGGATATGGCTCCCGAAGCAGGGGAAATCTGGCGCGTTCTGGATCGCCTGCTTGGGCCGCAGAACAAGACGCTGAACGAAACCAATCCAAGCATCAACGCCAAGCTGCCCGCCACGCAGCATAATCCCGGCGGCGGGCGCATCAAAGCGCTGCACCCCATCGTGACCCCGCCCGGGCGGAATCCAAGCATCAATATCCGCCTGTACGAGCAGAAGCCGGTTAAGCCGGACTGGCTGCTGGAGCGCGGCGTAATGACGGTCGAGATGATGCGCCTGCTGCAAACCGCGATGGAAGACGGCTACCGCATCCTCATCGCCGGCGGCACGCGCACCGGGAAAACCACCCTGCTCAGCGCGGTCTGCAATTTCCTGCCCGGCGGTTGGCGCATCGTCAAGATCGAAGACCCGGAAGAGATCTGGATTGACCGGCGCACTGTCCAGACGGTGGAAGCCCGGCCGCAGGCTGTTGGAACGGACGTGAAGCCCTACACCCTGGCCGATGGCGTGGACGACGCCATGCGCATGTCTCCAGATTACCTGATCATCGGTGAGGTACGCGATGGTCGCGCGGCGATGAGCCTTTTCCGGGCGTTAATGACCGGCCACAGCGGTGCATGCACCTTTCACGCGGACAGCCCGCGCGAAGCCGCTCGCCGCCTGGCAACAGTGATGGGCGCGGATGCCGGGGTGCGCTCGCACGAGGCCAACCAAATGATCGCCGATGCGGTGGATTTACTGGTGCAAATCGGCATCCGGCACGAAACACGCCGGGTGGTAGCCATCGCGAATGTATCTAAAGAATTGGTGAACGGCGATGTGGGCTTTGACCCCATTTATCGTTATGACGAGACTTCACCGATGGGCCAGCCGCGCTGGGAAACATCCGGCGCATTGAAACCCCGCTTGATAGGAGGCTGAGCATGATTGGCATCATTCCTCTTGTTGGTGTTCTGTTTACCACCTTAATGCTGTTCTGGTTATATCCTCGCCAGGTTAAAACGGGGAAGCTGGCAGACCTGTACTCCGTGGACGCCGCCCGTTCCATGGCAGGCTTGAAACAAAACTCATTGGAATACAAGCTGCTGGCGTCTGGATTGACCATGCGCCCGACTACCTTCCGCTTGTTGTGCGGCTCAGCCGGTCTGGCCGGCGCGGTGATCACCTGGCTTTTCCTGCCCGGCTTGCCGGCGGTTGTGGTGGGTGGCATTGCCTGGTACGTGCCGCATGCCTGGTTGGATGATCGTGTGCGCAGCCGTGGACGGAATGTTGACCAGGTGCTGCCCATCGCGATTGGGCGAATTTCCGCCGGGCTGTTAGCCGGGGGTTCGGTTCCGGATGTGCTGCAGCAGGTAGGCGAATCGCTTTCGCTCCAGGGGAAAAACCCATTAACGCCGGAGCTGGTTCTAACCGCTTCTGAAATGCGCGTCAAAGATCGGACGGAGGCGCTGCGTGGTCTGGCTGCGCGCTCGCCATCGGTATCCCTGGCCAACCTGGCGCAGTTACTGGAAGGTTTCACTGAAGCTGGCGGACGCGCCTATACCGGTGTGTTGATGGACATTTCAACCCGCGTGCAGCAGATCCTCGTTGCCCGCAACCGGGCGCAAGCGAAAGCCGGCGATTCACTGGTGTCCGCCAAGGTATTGCCGGGGGTCCTGGTCGCCATCCTGGTGTATTTGAGTTCGGACCCCATGGTGCGCGAATCGCTCAACGCTCTTCCGGTGCAGATCGTCATCGGGTTGACGATGGCGGCGATGGTAGGCGGGTATTTCATCATGCGTTCGATGATCATGGAGGCAGCTTGAGATGACCGTATTGATCCCTTTGATTGGCATTGGCATTTTTGCCTTGATCATCTACCTGACGCTGGAGTTGGCTCCGGCGGCTCCAACCGGACGCCTGGCTGAAACGCTGACCCCGGCGGACGGTGTCGTACTCACCGGGTGGCGTCGCTCCCTCTCGGTGTTGGATAAACCGGTTTCCAAATGGTCACCGGCCGGTTTTGTACGCAAAGCCCGCGCGGATCTATATTGGGCGCAGCTGGCCGGGAAATGGATGGACTGGAACGAGGTGCAGTTCATCTCCCTACGGGTAGCGGCTGCAATCGGCGGCGCGATTGTGGGAACGGTGGTGTTCGGAGAGCCTGTTTTGACGTTGGTAGTGGCCCTGATTGGGTTTCAGTACCCGGCGATGGCGATGGGTGGGATTGCGCGCCGCACGCGCCGCCAGTTCACGGCGCAGCTGCCCGAGTATGTGCAGTTGGTTTCCGCGCAAATGTCGGCTAACGTATCCATGGAAGAGGCTTTGCGCCGCACCTCTCAAGCTCAGAGCCTGGCAGGCAAGTGGATGCGCAAGGTACTGCAAATGGCGCAAGGGCGCGATCTGGTGGAGCAAATGCAGCGCGAAGCGCAGGACTCGCAGTTGCCGGAATTGATCGGCATGGCGGTGCAATTGGAGTTTATCCGCCGCGGTACCGCGCAGCATGAGTTGATGGGCCAACTAGCTACCAGCATCGCCGCCGATTACATCGGCAACGCTGAACAGCGTGCAGAGAAAATTGGCTCGGAACTGGTTATCCCGATGGTGATCTTCTACTTCCTGCCCTTCATGGTCACCTTGCTGATCGTGATCGGCTGGCCGATCGTGCAAAACCTGGGGGGAATGTGATCATGAACCAGCGCACGCGCGATATCGCCGGATTTGCTTTCTTCTCCTTTGCTGCCCTGGTGTCGATGGCGGCTGCCTGGGAGCATCCATCCATATTTACCTGTTTGTATGCCTGTCACAATCTGATCCTGGCCTGGTTTTACGCGCGGAGAACGCCGGCAGCGCAATATGACCGCACCGGTCTGTGGCTGGGACTCATCGCGGCGCTGCTGCCAACCATCCCCCATGCCAGTAATCCGCCCTGGTATCTGCTTGTCCCTGGGCTGGCAGGATATGGTTTATGCCTGTGGGCGCTGGTAACCCTCGGCCCACGCTTTGGCATCGCGCCGGCTGACCGCGGTTTGACCGCCCGGGGACCGTATCAATTCTTGCGTCACCCGATGTATTTGGGTGAGCTGGTATTCCGGCTGACTTTGGTCTTCGCCTCAACGGACATGCTCCTGGCAGGCATCCTGGCGCTGCTTCTGGCAGGGATCCAGATCTGGCGTATTCTGCGCGAGGAAGCGCTGATCTCCGGGTACGGCTGCTATCGCAACCTGGTGCACTGGCGCTTGTTGCCGGGAATATGGTGAGGGCTGCATGAGACGACTTTGGGCAAATACACTGTTCATGCTGGCTATTGGTGTCGCCGGGATGCTGAAAACGGTGGATATTCCACAAAACATCGCGACCCTCACCATCGTTTCTGTCGTCGTGTCGGCGGTTATCACCAACGTGATGTTGATCAAGTCAACCGGTCTGCTTGGGGTCGGTGGTCTTTCCCTGGCTTACACCGAAGTGGACGGGCACTATCCGGCCAGCGTTTTGATGATCGTAATCACCATTTTGACCGTTGCTGCTATTGCTTTGATGATCTTCGCCGATTTTCCTATTCCATCCAAAAGGAGCCATTCCGATGAAATTTCCGAATCGTAAGCGGCCAGGTTCAGACCAGGCCGGGCTGTGTGTTTTGCTCGCTTCCGCGCGTCCCGATCCCGCAATGATCGATTTATTGGCCGGCAGAGAAGGCCTTTGCCTGCGGGAAGCGTTCACCATGCAAGGGGTTCTGCAAGGACTGCCCGGAGCGAATCTGGTCATATTGGACGAGGTGATTGCCTCTTCGCTGGTATCCAGGGAATTGTTGAAACGCGCTCTGGAAACCAGCGGGATCCCGGTAACATCGCCGGACGACTTTCAGGAAGCCCCGGATGAGTGGTTGGGACGCGCCCGGTTGGCCAGTTCGAGACAGATTACCTATCTCCCATCCCGGCAGGTGAATCTGGCGAGTTGGTCAGGCGGGGTTGGAAAAACCACCCTGGCCATGGCAGTTGCCAAACGTTTTGCCGAGCGTACCGGGCTGCCGGCGGCGCTGCTGGAATTAAGCATGGGCGGGAGCGCAATCCAGGCGCGGATCTCCGATAAATTGCCGGAATTCTTTGCCATCGCCACGGAAAAGGCCGAGCCTGCCGTCTGGCAGGGTGTCAGCCTGTATCCCATGGATGGGCGTACGCTGGAGGTTCTGTGGAGTGAAGATCCGGATGGCGTCCGCCGCGTCTTGAAAGAGATTCGCCAGCGGCACACTCTGTTGGTAGTAGATGGTTTTCCCGGTCATCCGCTCTTCCCGGAATTATCGCAAACAGCACCCGGCCTGGTCCATCTGGTAGTCACCACGCCGCGCGAGGACGCGGTCGCACAGGCGCAGCGGTTATTGAAGGAGGTACCTTCCCCTGCGCACCTGCTGATGAATATGACCCGCAATCTTGCCGACCGGGCGGAAAGCGGTATCTCTATCGCCCTCCCTTATCGGGAAAGCTGGGCGCAGTCACTGGACGCGCGCCTGGCGGACCCGCTGCTTAACCTGATTTACGCTGGTTGGAACAGGAAAAACTCATGAACCGTACCGTTCAATTCATCGTCGGCGTACTGGCCATTGGCGTCGCAATCGCGGCGGGGATCTACGGGCGCAATGCCTACCTCAAGGAGGTTTCCACCTATCAGATTCCCGTGCCGGTCGCGGAAATTCCACCCTACACAGTTCTCACGAGCGAAATGTTTGCCCTGCGCGATATGCCGCGCACGATGGAAAGCCTGCCCTATTACCAAAAGGCTGAGGATCTCAGCGGCTTGATCTCCGTTTCTGCGCTTCCTGTCGGTCTGCCGGTGGCCCAAACTGGTGCGGTACCGCCGGCGCAGTTTCGCCTTGCAGACGCAGCATTTGAGGTGCTTTCCATCCCGGTTGAACCGGTCTCGGCAGTGGGTGGGCAGATACAGATCGGGCAGCGCGTCAACCTCTACCAGATGATCCGGCAGCAAACCAAGAACGGCCAACCGGAACAAGCACAGGTGGATACTGAGCATTTCACCGTCGAGCGCATTGCGCAAAGCATATTGGTGGTAGACGTACGCACCGCGCAGGGCGTCATCGCCGGACCGGCCAGCGAAGAGGAAAATGGCAACAGTGGCATGTCTGGCAGCAGCCAACAGGTGGAACAGGTGCAGATCCTGACCCTGGCGATCGAGCCAGAACTTGTCCAAAAGGTGTTGGATGCGGTGGCTTCCGCGAAAAAACAGGGAGGGTTGTTATGGACGACGCTGGCAACACCCTGACCGCGCGGCGCAGGCCGCCGTATATCACGCCGCTCAGCCAAGCCGATTTGGCGATGATCAGCCGCGTGCGTGAAGAACTGGTTTTCCTGTCGATCAAGCCACCGTCCTGGCGCGACAACGATCCGGCAAAGCGCCGCCGGTTTTTCGACGAGGTGCGCGCCGTTCTGATGGATCTGGGTAATAACACGGCCAACATCAACCGCGACGCACAGATTGTCACCGACGCGCTATCGGGCGTCGGGCTGCTCGATCAGTTGCTGCGAGATCCGTTCGTCGAGGAGATCTTTGTCCGTAAAGGAGAGGTGGCGGTGGAATACGATGGAGCTTTCCACTATCTGGGCAAGCTGGCGGATGATCGTTACTTCGAAGACCTGGCCATCCATGTAGCTGATCAAGGCGGAGCCACGCTGCGCGGGGACCGGCCGGCTGTCTTGATCGATCTACCCGGTGGGGAGCGTTTCACTGCCATTGTCCCACGGCTTTCCACCGAGGGTACGGCGATCAATATCCGCACCTTTGGGCGGCGGGTCAAAACACTCGAAGAAATGGAGCGCACGGGGACGTTCACCAAGCGCGGTATTTCCCTGGAAGGGTCTTTGGGCGACATCGCGGACGCAGACATTCGCTCGCGTATCGCCGGGTTGAAAAACGGTCCGGATCGCTTTTTAGCCTGGGTGGCCGCTACGCTCTCCGGCAGCATTCTGGTGGCCGGCGAAATGGGGTCGGGCAAAACCACCCTGCTCAATGCGCTGTCTGGCTTTCTCCCAAGACAAGCGCCGCTGGCTGCGCTGGAGACTTTTCGAGAACTGGAAATTCAACACCCGTTTCTCTTGCGAGCCGTCGCGCCGGCGGAACTACCGGAAGGGTCAAAGGGCGTGACCCTGGATTGGGTGCTGGATATTATCTACACGCGCATGAACCCGGCGGCCATCCTGGTGGGTGAAGTCGTTGGGCCGGAGGCTTTGCAATTCCTCAAAGCCACCTGTCTAGGCCGCAAAGCGTTGACGACGATCCACGGCGGCACCGTCGAAGAAGCCTTGATGCGCCTGGAGCAGCTGGCGCTGGCTACATCCCCTGAATTGGGCCTGCCGGCGATCCGCTCGATGATCGCGATGGGCCTGGACGTGGTTGCCTTGATGGGACGCGTGCCGCGCAACGGGCGCGTGGAGCGCACGCTGCAAGCCATCGCGCTGATCAATGGCATTGATGTAAATGGGGAGTACCGCCTGCGCTATCTATACCGGGCAAATGAGGAGCATTCGGTTCCGATCATCGAAAAAGCTTACGCCAACCTGGAGGAACTATCGTGAAGCGCGCCTTGAAATACGTTCTACTTACTTTGATTGCCGCGTTGACGGTGGCCTGCGTTTTGTTTCTTGGGATCAATGTTAACCGTGGGATTACCGTACCAGTAGAACCCGCAGAAGAAGAGCCTGTTGAGGTCATTGACCTGCGCGGTCAAGAAAGGGAGAAGATTCACAAGCTCAAAGAAGCGCCCTGGCAAGGATTGCGTTTTTTGCCCGGCGAAAAAGAATGGCGGTTGTATGCTGTTGCTGGCGAGACCCGAAAAGTCAACCTGTCCGCTCAATTTGACCTGGTGAAAGTGTATTTCTTGCAGGCGGATGGAAACCTGGATTACACCTGGGCTGCTACCGGAGTCGAGATTCCTGGGCATGGTTATTATTCCGCGGCTTCTGCTCCGGTTTCAGAGGGTGAAGTAATCGAAGTCGCGATCCAGGGGGATTATGTTGCCCAAAGCGGCGTGTACTGGGAGGATTGCGATACCGAGTACTGCCGCCTGGCGAGCATGATAGACACCCTGCTGGTTCTGGACGACAAAGGGACCGGGCTGACCAATGGCTTTATCCGTTATGGTTGGGAACCGCCCACCTACCCAATGTACGGATTTTTGTGTTGGCAAATTCGTCCGTATACTGTCAATCAGATCGCATCGAGCGACACCAACGCGCATTGATTGGGAGGAACCATGAACCCTGGTGAGTACGCAAAAGAGATCCACGTCAAAATTGAACGCCAGTCCGGACAATTGTGCTTTTATGATCCACAGCACCCCCTGGCCCGGAAGAACGGCATGGTTTCCCTGGGCCGGCATCTACTCTCAGTCAAGTTGGGCCGCTGGCTGGAACCGGGTGAATATGCCCATTTCATCGATGGCAATCCCAGCAACACGAGCGCCGGGAACCTGATGCTAACGAGTATGCCAGAACTGGCCAGGCTGCTGCACAATCGCCAGACGGAGCTGGTCTGCCCGTATTGCGGAGAAGTCTTTCGGGTCTCCCAGTCCCACAAGGACCGCCGTGTCCATTGCACGAACCAGTGTCGTAACCTGCATAAGCGCAAGTTTGAAGTGGACCGTGAAGAACTGGAAGCCATGGTCTGGCAGATGCCAACCACCGAGGTTGCCGGCATCTTCGGCGTATCGGATAAAGCCGTTGAAAAGCGTTGCAAGCTGCTTGGAATTTCAAAACCTCCGCGCGGATATTGGGCAAAACTGGCAGCGGAAGAAGAACGGCAGCGCCGAGACGGCAGCGAAATCCTGGGAGCTGGAGAATGAACGTCTTTACCTGGATTGTGAACCTGGGCGTGATCCTGCTGGCTGTAGGGATTTTTCTATGCAGTTTCCACGCATTGTCCACCCTTGTTGAGGTGGCAGCCCGTTTGTGGAAGCGGATGTTCGTTTCCTGGGCAACCCGGCGGCTTACGGATCTGGGCATTGTGAAAACCGAAGAGCATCGCAGCCAAAAAACGCTGGACGGAAAGCGGTTGGCTGTGCTGATCACCATCCCCGTATTGGCGCTGGCAGTCCGCGACTTGTTGCTCTCCCCGCTGATGATCGTGTTTGGGCTGCTGTTGATTGCCTGGATGAATTTCCAATCACGGCAGAACGAACGCGGGCGAGTGAATGAGGATGCGGAGCTGGCCGCGCTGCAAATGCGCTCGATGTTGTCCGTGGATCGTTCTCTGCTCAACGCGCTCAACAGCATTGAACTGCCCGGTGGGGTACTCAAACGCTCGATCCAGCAGGTTGTGACCAGGCTGCAAATGCACCAGCCTCCCGACCAGGCTGCACAAGCGCTGAATGGGCTTCCGGGAACAGTCACTGCGCGTCTGGCTGCGTTGATTGCCAACAGCGCCCGCATCACGGATGAAATCCAATCTTCTCTGTTGATTGCCCTGGAGCAAGAGGCCCACCGGCAAAAACTCCTGCGCTCGAAGATGCGCCAAACACTGGCACTGGTGCGGGGGACGATCCGCTTGCTCCAGGGTGCGGTGGCCGCCTCGCTGGTGTTTGTATTGCTATCCCCGACCTGGCGCAGCTTCTTCTTGCAGGACATCCCGCATCGCACGCTTTTGACGGTGCTGATGGTCTGCTCCGTGCTTGCCAGTCTATATTTTGAGTTTGAGGTCTACCAGTTAGGCAGCGGGGAGGCGTTCTAGTGGACGGCTATCCGCTTCTGGTCGGCTTCTCGTTTGCAATGGGTGTGGGCTTAATTGCGAACACGACGCTATCCATGATGGTTCTGTTTGGAAGGAGGTTGACTCATGCGATGCTGCGAAAACCTGGCCGCCTGGCGGCCCTTGGTTTGACCAGCGAAAAAGAAAAAAGCGAACAAAACACACTTGATGAGGTTTATGGGCTGACCAGTATTCCCTGGACCAGTCTCTACGCCGCGAGCGCATTGCTGGCTTTGATCCTGTTTGTAACGCTCGGATCCTATCTCCCTGGCGTAAAAATGGCCTTACTGATGCTGCCCGGCCTGGTTTGGCTGGCCAAGCGATACCTGATGTATCAGCGCCGGCGTTTCCTGATCGCGCACGTGCGCCAGCTGCTGGTAGACATCCGCTTGCACATGAGCCTGGCCGGCTCGCTGCTGTTGGGCCTGGAAAACATTGCCAGAACAACCGGGGAGACTTCACCGGTGTATCGCGCGCTGCAGCGGCGTATGTCCGGAGGGTCGGCCAAGAGCGGTCTGGACGTCTTGCAGTTGCTTGCCAATGACTTGAAATCGCTGCATTTGATGCGCGTGTCGCAGCGGGTGCAGTCGGCGCAGCAATCCAGCGGCATGATCGGGGTCGATCAGGCCATCGCCAACTCAATCGAAGAATTGAATGAAGAGATCGCCGGGCAGGTGGAAGAACAGATGCAGCAGATGCCTACCCGGATCACGCTCCTGGCCATGCCGTTTCTGCTTGGCCCTATCGTTATCCTGTTGTTTTACCCGTTAGTCGATCGCATTCTGTCCACGCTCGCGGGGACTGCGATTGGCGGCGGTTTCTGATCACCCTACTCAATTCAAGGAGAAAAGTATGTTGTTTGATAAGAAAGCATCGGAAATTCCGCAGTTTGTGGTTGTGCTGGCGATCGTCGTGGTGCTCGGCGCCGCGGCAGTGTGGGGCATCCTCACCAATATTGGCACCCAGGGCGGCAGCGTCGCCACCTGGATCAACAGCATTGCCGTACCGGCAGCCCATCCCTAGAAATAAAGGAGGAGGCTTTGCTTTCCGATAAACGCGCTTCGGCAATTCCACAGTTTGGTGTCGTGTTCGCCTTCATCTTTGTGTTGGGCGCGGCGGCAGCATGGGCTATCCGAACCGATATCGGCGGTCAGGGAACAAATGTGGTGAATTGGATCAATAGCATGACTGTTCCAACCCCCCATCCCTAATCTTAACCTGTAGTGACGGTTGAGGGGGAAGGTCGCTTTCCCCCTCAACCAAGGAGTGCTTATGTTGCATGATCGTCAGGCGCAAAGCGTCGTGGAATATATCGTCATCCTGGCAATTTTTATCGGGCTGGTTGGCGGCGCATTATGGCAAATCTTTGTGACCCTGCAGGCCAAGTTCAACGATGTCAATGTGCAAATCGGTGAATAAATCCTGGCGGGCAGGGCAGGTAGCGGTGGAAGCGCTGCTGGTCGTGATCCTTTTCGGCTTGCTGATCTTCGGTGGAATCGAGCTGAGCCGGGGCGTAGCCATCCGCCAGGCGCTCGACAGCGGAACCGGCGCGGCCACGCGCGCATTGTCGTTGGACCCGGCGCAGTGGGGGTTTGCGACAAATCTGGTGCAGCAGTCGGTCAATCAGAATGTGATGGGCACGCAACCACCAGTCACTATGCAGGTATTTGACACCAGCAACACGCCGCGTAGCTCTGCCTGGCTTTCCGGCAGCCCATTCGGAACCGGCTTTATCATCGAGGCGGCCGTCCCGTTTCAGGCCGATATCCCTTTTCTGTCCGATTCGGCAGTCACGATCCACGTCCGGCATTGGGGAATTGTGGAGCGGTATCCATGATCCGAGACAGGCGTGCTCAATCCGTAGTATGGGGATTCTTGGGAATGTTGGTGTTTATCGCCCTGGCATCCGGTCTGGTGGATATCTACCGGCTGTATGCTGCGCGAAATTGGGCATACGGCGTTGCGCAAGAGGCTGCCATGGCCGGCTCGTCGCGTGGAAGAGACTGGTCATCCTTTATGGTGGATGGTAATGTCCGGCTTGATCCAGATCAATCCAGTGCGCAAGCGCAGTCGGTGATTGTTTCTGCTATGAGCAGCCGGGAGATTGCGGGGTATGTCGTGGATGTACGCGTGCTGCCGGATCCCGGCGGTGGGTCGATTGCTGGTTACCCACCGCGGCCGGTCCGCCTGGCCAGCGGCGCGGGGAATTGGAATAGCAGCGAACCGGCCGTTGGGGTTTATCTCGAAGTGCCTGTCAACTGGTTAATGCTGGACATGCTGAACCTGAACGAAAAGACGGTGCGCGTTTTCGCGGCCGCAGGAGTGGCGCATTGAAGTATTTGTCTGTGTGGATAGGAACTCGTCATGCAAAGTGGCGATCAGTTGTTGCAATCAGCTTATTCCTGGCATTCCTTCTTTGCGGAGTGCGTATCGCTTCCGCGGCGATCTTCCCGGAATATTTGCGAAATGGGCGGACGTATGATCAGGAGAGCAGGTATATCCAGTGGAACGGATCCGTTGCCTATGTGAATCTGTTTCATCGGGATAATACTTCGTTGCCGCCAGCAGAAGGTGGCGCAAGCTGCACGGGCGGCTGCACCGAACAGGTAACACGCATTCAGAGCGGCAGCTCGATTTCCGGTAATTTCACCTATTTGAGCACTTTTAACATTCAGGCTGCCTATAGCGGTGATGACCGGGTAGGTACGGTTACCGTCCGCGCATGCGGCCAGATTATTTTTAGTGACGATTTGTACATCGCCAACCAGAGCGTGCCAGGTTTTAATAATCTCCCTAACCCCGCCTGGAATGTGCCGACCGCCGGCGATTGCACCTGGTCAATATCCGCTTCCGGGGGATATGTGGACGTGCGTGCGGTGACCACGGTTTATCGCACCACACCGGCTCCAACCGTTGACCTGAGAGTCAATAATTCTAACGGGCCGCTCAACCTGGCTGGTCCCGCCAGCTATAACCTGACCTGGACCAGCACCAACGCGGCTTCCTGCAGCGCCTCAAATAGCTGGAGCGGTGCGCAGGCCACCAATGGATCGCAAGCTTTTTCCGGCATTACTTCTGGCTCGTATACATACACGATCACCTGCACGAATCCGGCGGGCAGCGCGGTTGACAGCGTGACAGTCAATGTGCTCTCTGCACCAACCGTGACTGTCTCCGCTCCGGCAAGTCTGACCGCACCGGCCAGCTACACGGCTACCTGGACCAGCAGCAACGCGGTTTCCTGCACCGGTTCGAATCGTTTTAGCGGTTGGTCGGGCTTGAGTGGCTCAAGAGTGGAAGTATCTCTGCCTGCCGGCGTGTACGACTATACCGTCACCTGCACCAATGCCGCTGGAGCAACTGCATCCGATACAAAGCGAACGGTTGTGTATGCTGCTCCGGTGGTTGATGTGAAATTGGATGGCACGGATGGGCCAGATGTGACCATTCCGGGGCCAGCATCGTACACGGTCACTTGGACAAGCATGAATGCCGTTCAGTGCAATGGCTCTTCCAGACTGGCCGGTTCCTCCGGTCTTTCTGGTTCGCGTGCCGAAGTGAATGTGCCTTCGGGTACCGCTTACGAGTACACCGTGGTGTGTACGAATGCTCTTGGATCGGCAGCCAGTGATTCGATCCGGGTGTATGTGCTGACTCCACTCAGCGGAACAATATCGGCTGTTCATGCCAGGCTGCTTCTCTTTGCCTCAAACCTTGGCCAACCGGCTCAGACATTGAATGGAACAGCCTCAGGTGGAACGCCAGCATATACCACCATTATCCACGTCCGCGCTCCTTCTGGATTGGAAACCCTGTACCTGCAGAGCGGCAGCACGTGGACAATTACGCCGCTGTCCACCAATGACCCGAATTTCGGCACTGCCGAAGAGGGAACCTGGACGGCGTGGGGGGTGATCACGGACGCAGCCGGTGCGATGTACCGGACTGCCAGCGTCAGTTGGGATGTCGCCTGGTATCCCGTTCACGGCAGGCCATGATGCGCTATTTCCTTTTACCGCTTCTTTCTATACTGTTTCTCTGCGCCGCAAGTCCGTCGCCTGTAACTACTGGTATGCCATGCGCAGAATCGTACGGAGTTGCGCCTGAACAAACTCCTGATTGGCTGCGCGTTGACATCGAATTAAGTGATCTTGCGACGCAGAACCGTTACGATCTTCTGGCAGGTTACCTGCTGCAAAGAGGTTTCGTGGATGGATCTGCCTGTCCCGCGGGTGGCATTTACCCAGATGGTTCGCCCAATGGTTGCGGCCTCGAAGTAGCATATCCTGAGATGCTGCGCTGGCAGAACCAATACGACCAGACGATACTCGCATCTGCTGCCGCCAGCAATGTGCCTCCTTATCTGCTGAAAGGGATGATCGCGGCCGAATCGCAGTTCTGGCCGGCAGGGGATTGGATGAAAGGGGAGATTGGTCTCGGACAGATGACTGCTTCAGGCGCGGATATGCTCTTATCCTATCGTCCAAATACCTACATGCGAGTCTGTGCGCAGGTATTTGGGGAAGGGGAATGCGGGAAGGCCTACCCGGCGCTATCGGACGATAACCGCGCCATGCTGCGCGGGTGGGTGTTAGGCTCGTTGGACGTGACTTGCCCGTCTTGCATTGGTGGCATCGACGCGAGCAAAGGAGCGCGGGCGGTGGAACTGCTGGCTGAAACGCTTGCGGCCAGTTGCAGCCAGTCTGCCCGGGTGATTCGCATTGCCACCGGAAAGCCCCCCGCATCCTTGATGAGTTATGAAGATTTTTGGCGCTTCACACTGGCGAATTATCACAGCGGATCAGGCTGTATGTACCAGGCGCTGCGTAGATCGGGAAATCCCATCAACTGGCCGGTCATCGCATCCGGTTTGCCGCAGGGCTGCTACAGTGGGCAGACCTATGTCCGCCGGGTTGAAGAATATATAGCGCCATAGGGTATCGAAATGGATGTCTTCTTCTTAGGGTTGATTTTTATCTGGCTGGCGCTGGTTTCCTGGTTCGATTTGCGCAAACGAGAAGTACCGCATACCGCCTGGGTGGTCATTCCATTGATTTGCGCGTCTATATACCAAGCTGTCGCGGGTGATTGGCAACTGTCTTTCTTGACCGGAATAGTTGCCCTGGCAAGCGAGCGCCAACGCCTGGCGAAATTGAGCGAACTGCGTGTGGATACGATTTTCTTCTGGATTCCCTGGCTCTTGGCCTGTCTCTACGCGGCGGCAACTCGCAATCCGGTTGGAGCGATAGCAATTGTCGCCTTTTGGGCGGCTTGGGAATTGCGCTGTTGGGGTGGGGCGGATGCGGTTACCGCCATCACGTTGACACTGATCTGGCCGGATATGCGCCTGGTGATCGCCGTTCTACTCGTTCACGCCTTTGTCGCTGTGATTGCCAGTCTGGTAAGCCTGATGCGGGAACGAAAGCTGCGCGTTCATCAATTCCCCGGGCTGCCGCTGCTCTTGCTGTCCGCTGTATTAAGACTGGTTTCGTCAGGGTAGGAAATGGGCAAACTCCTGTTTCTTCTTCCATTACTCATCTGGCTGCTGGTCTCGATGATCTACGATCTGCGTTACCGGGAACTGCCAGCGAAGCTCACTTTAATCCCGTTAGCCCTGGCAGGAATCTACGCGCTGCTAGTGCATGGGGCATGGGTATCTGTAGGATTTGCAGCAGCTCTTATTCTGATTGCGGATCTGGAACCCCGCCAACGACGGCTGCTCTTCGCGGGAGTGATTGCTGCCTTTGCGGTAATTTTCGATCCGGCGGCTTTCGTCCAGATCATCATCCTGCTTACGATCTGGCTATTGTGGGATTTTGGCGCGATGGGCGGGGCCGACGCAAAGCTGCTTTTCGTGATTTGCTTGACGATCCAGCAGCCGGTCGTATTTGTCTTGATCGCACTTGCCGGCGGAATACAAGGGCTGGCGGCGCTGTTGCTGCATCGAAAGGAAATTCCATTTGTCGTCGCCATCTTCGCGGGTGCAGCATTGTTTACGCTGGATCAGCTGGTGTTGAAAATTCTGTAGAAAGGAGGAAAACTGCTATGCGATTTTTGAAGGACAACAAGGGCATTGAATCAACCGAAGTTGCGTTGATTATCGCCGTCGTCGTGTTGGTCAGTTATGGCGCTTATCGCCTGCTGGGCAACAATATCGCGGCTGTGGTGCAAGACATCGCTGGCCGGATCTAGTTTTTCAAGGAGATCTGCCGGTGAGCAATCTCCGCCGGCAGATCTCCGAATTCTTTGGAGGAAGCATGCGCTTTTTAAAAGATCGTTCAGGGATGGAAATGTTGGAAGCGGCGATCGCCACGCCGATCGCGATCCTGGTGATGCTGGCGATCGTCAATTTGGGAATGGTGGTGTACGCGCAGCAGGCAGTTCAGGCCGCTGCCAGGCACGGCGCGCGCATGGGCAGCGTCGCGCAGCAATGCCCGGCCTGCTACGCCTCCAATGCGGCGCAGTCGGCCATTTCAGACGCCGGTATTGTGCAGAACGCTTCGGTAAGTGTGCTCGCTCCAGGTGGATCGGCGGGGAGTATCCTCAAAATCCAGGTCAGCGGGACGGTCCCCAATTTCCTCGCGCCACTGACCGGATTGTTCCCCGGTTTGCCAGGAGATACGTTCAAGGTGCAGGCGGATTCGACGTTCCGACAGGAAGGATGGTAATGATGAGGAGAGATCAGCGCGCGTACACGATGACCTTTTGGGCAGTTTTCATTGGCTTTGTGATGGTGCCGGCCCTGGCATTGGCTATCGAGTTGGGAAGGTATTTCTATGCAATTTCCGAGGTAGCCAAGGCGGCGGATGCAGCAGCGGTCGCGGCCGCCGCAGAGATCAACCAGCGCACGTTTCGAGACAGCGGTGGGCTGGTACCGACGGATAAAACCTGGGCAAATGCGCAGAGCTATGTATCGCAAAACACGGCTGGCTTATCCGCGAAGGGAGTTCATGCTTATGTGACCGGGATTGAGGTGAGTGGCGGGGAGAATATGGTCCGGGTGAGTGTGTCGGCGGATTTGTCGAT
>JAEXTI010000077.1 GCA_023406965.1 Chloroflexota bacterium | reverse complement strand
ATACGGCTTTTCCCTTGAGGGCACTGTCGATGGTGCCCGCGGCGACCGAACCGGTGTTCTGAGTGGTGAGAGCGCCCATCCAGCCCTGGGACTCGATGGACTCGATGCATTCGGGCGTTGTGGGCATGCCCGCCGGGCACAGCGCCGTGACGGTGACGCCGACGTCGCGCAGTTCTTCGCGCAGGGCCAGCGAGAAGTCGAGCAGAAAGCGCTTTGAGGCGGCGTAGGTGGCTTTGACGGGCATGGGGTAAAAGGCCGCCAGGCTGGCAACGTTGATGATGCGGAAAGTGCGCACCGGGTCGCGCTGCTGCATGAGTGCGTGGGTTACCTCCAGGGTGCCTTCGATGTTCAGGCGGATAATGGTACGGATTTTTTCGAAGGGCTGCTCATAGAAGGAACCTTCAAAATCCAATCCAGCCACATTGATCACCATCCAAAAGCGCATTCGCTCGCCGGTAAAGGTGTCAAACAACTGCGCGCGCGAGGCCGGGCTGGTCAGGTCGCTGGTGTAACAGCGCACATCCACGTTATAGGCTTTCTGCAACCCGCCAGCCAATGTTTCGAGTGGGGCAGGCTTCAGGTCGGTCATTACCAGGTTCCAGCCGCGGGCGGCACATTCGGTGGCAAAGGCTTTGCCCAACCCGCCGGTTGCTCCAGTAATCAATACCCAACTGTTCATTGTATTCTCCTCATCTTAATTCCTCCCGCTTGGGGCGGGAAGGTGTATCTGCAGTAACTGCTCAGAGGGTGAGGAAAGAGGCTTCTTCCACTTCTGGCTGAGTAGTTATCATCTGCAATGAGTATAGCCAGGAATCTCGAAAAAGTCAATCATTTGTTTGAAACTTATGTATAAATCTTGTTGACAAAACATATGTTTGAAACTATAATCATGCAAACATCAATCGTTTAAGGGCTTCCCTGTCCATAATGGGCACATCAAGGAGTGGAAATATGGAAAATGCACTTTCGGGCAAAACGTATGTTATCACCGGGGCGACCTCGGGCATTGGTCAGGCTGCTGCGGCGCAATTAGCGGCGCAGGGTGCTTTTGTCATCGGCGTAGGGCGCTCGACAGAGCGCAACCAGGCTGCCGAGAAACAAATACGCGCTGCCTATCCTGAAGCCCGAGTTGAGTACTGCCTGGCAGATTTGACCTTGCAAAGCGAGGTGCACCAGTTGGCCGATGCCATCCAGAAAAAACTGGCGGAAGCGGACATATCAGCGCTGGACGGGCTGATCAACAACGCCGGGATGTTCAGCGCCTGGTACACCCAGACAGCCGAGGGTTTCCAGGTGGTGTGGGCGCTCAATCACCTGGCTCCCTTCTTGCTCACCTATCGCCTGCTGCCTTTGCTCAAAGCAGCCCCTATGGGGCGAGTGGTGACGGTCAGTTCGTGTTCGCATAACCTGGCGCGATTCCGCTGGAACGATGTGCAATTGCGGCGTTTCTACAATGGGTTGTCCTCCTACAAGCAGAGCAAGATGGCCAATGTACTCTTCACCGCCGAGTTGAACCGCAGGCTGGGGGCGCAATCCACGCTGCGGGCCTTTGCCGCCGACCCAGGGCTGGTGAAAACCGACATTGCCTTCAAGGGCACGCCGGGTTTTGTGCAACTGATCTGGAAGTTCCGCCGCAACGCGGGCATCAGCGCCGAAGAATCGGCCCGTGGGGTGGTGTTCCTGGCCACCGAGCCGTCCATACAAAACCGGACGGAGGTTTATTGGAAGCACAGCAGTCCCAAGAAGCCGGATGGATACGCTTTGAAGGAGGCTAACGGAAAACGTCTTTGGGCCATCTCTGAGCAACAGTGCGGGATTAAGACTGAGGGGCAGTTATGAGTCCGCAAGCACCTGAGCAGCGCATCCTGGAGGCCACCATTGCTTGCATCGAGCAGGACGGCATTGACAACCTGACCACGCGCAAGATTGCCGAGCAAGCAGGGGTGAATATAGCCGCGATCAACTACTATTTTCGCAGCAAGGAGCGCCTGGTAGAAGAAGTGATGAAGATGACCCTTCAACACATGCAGGACGATTTGCTGGAGATCATCAATCAAGAATCAGCGCCTTTCTTACAGCGCCTGGACAACGTAGTTATCTGGTTGGTTGAGGGTGGCAAACGCTTTCCGAAGATGCTCATGGCGCATATGTACGGTATCCTGGTGGAGAAACGCCCCGACACGCAGGCGAAGCGTATGTTCCAGGATATATTTGAGCAAATGTGCCGGCAGGCTCTCGCGGCTTACCCTACCCTGCCACCCGAGAATGTGCGTGCAGCCCTGGCACAGGTGATGTCGGCGGCATTCTTTACCATGCTCGCGCCGGATTTTTTCCAGGAGAAGAATTTCCTGGTGGCGGAGGAAGATACCAACACGGGGCGATTGGCCGGGTACACGGCGCGCATGTTTGAACAATGCATCCAGATTGAGCCGTAGGCATGTGACGGACGCTGGCATTACGAAGGAATGCCGGGGACCTTTCTGCGATATAATGCCTTTGTCCCAAATCTTATTCATTGCAAAGAGATTCCTCCATGACTGCCCTATCGTCACGCCTATCCAAAGCTCCTCGCGAGCTAAAGCTCTTTATCGCTGCTTCCCTGGTAATGGGAATCGGCTATAGTTTATTTGATTCTATCTTCAACAATTTTCTTAACGAAAATTATGCCCTGACGGGTTTTCAACGTTCTTTCCTTGAATTTCCGCGCGAGCTGCCCGGTTTTCTGACTATTTTCATCACGGCCCTGTTCTGGTTCTTATGCAGCCGGCGTCTGGGGGGCATGGCCCTGTTGTTTAGCGCGGTAGGCGTGTTATTAATCGCTTATGTTTCTCCCAGCTACGGCATTATGGTCCTGTGGCTATTTCTCTACAGCGCCGGGCAGCACGTCTTCATGCCAATTGCCTCCACCATTGGTATGGAACTGGCCCGAGAAGGGCAAGCTGGTCGCCGCCTGGGGCAGCTCAACGCGGTGCGCAACTTTGCTGCTATTTTTGGCAGCGCGCTGGTCTTTGTGGGCTTCCGCTACCTGGGCATGACCTTTCAGTTGACCTTCACCCTGGCGGCGGTGGGATTTGTGATTGCCGCGCTGCTGCTTTTTTCTATGCGACGCGGGCGGCCACAGCCTTCGGGCGATATCCTCAAGCTGAAGAAAGAGTACCGCCTGTATTACATCCTGGCGGTGCTATACGGATCGCGCAAGCAATTGTTCATCACCTTTGCGCCGTGGGTGTTGGTGACGATTTTCAACCAGCCCACCCAAACCCTGGCGACGCTTATTACCGTGGGCGGGATCATCGGCATCTTTTTCCAGCCCATCCTGGGGCGGGCCATCGACCGCTTTGGCGAGCGGACAGTGCTGATCAGCGAGGCTGTGCTGCTGGTGTTTGTGTGCTTCGGGTATGGTTTTGCGCGCACGTTTTTACCCGAAAGCGCGGCTTTCCTGGTGGTGTGCGGGTGCTACCTGCTGGACCAAATGCTGATGTCGGTGAGCATGGCGCGCTCGACCTATATGAAGAAGATTGCGCTCAAGCCCGATGATATCCAACCTGCCCTGGCAGCGGGAGTGAGTATTGATCATATCTTTTCGATCTCGCTGGCCCTCCTGGGCGGCGTGATCTGGAACCAATTTGGCTACCAGTATGTATTCTTAATGGGCGTGGTCATTGCCGTCATTAATATTTTTGCTGCTTCGCGCATTCGCCTACCTGCCCAGCCCGTTGCGGTTCAAACGGAACCAGAGGTTGTATAAAGATCTAGCGGCAACGTCAAAGAGGCTTCGATCGAAACGCTGTGGAACTGTCCCGCAAGGGAAGCAGTTCCGCGAGTAGCGCCGTAAAGGGTCTTTTGCAGTGTGCTACCGCTGCGGGGCCAAGTATATGAGGGAAATGGAGTAAGGGCGAACTTTCTCTTTGACACTCCCTTGACGAACATGCCCTCCGCTTTCATGTATAATGAATTCGGAGGGCCGAATTATGAGCTTCTTCTTTGATCCAAATGTAGCGTATGTTTTGTTAGTAGGGGGCGCTGTGATGGCCATTCTGGCCTTGTTCGCGCCGGGCACGGGCGTTCTGGAAGTTGGCGCGGTGCTCATCCTGGCTCTGGCGGGATACAGCATTGCCAACCTTCCCGTGAATGTTTGGGCACTGATCCTATTGGCTGTCAGCTTGATACCCTTCTTTTTTGCGGTGCGGGTGCGCAAAAACAGTTGGCTGTACCTGCTGGGGGCGATAGCTGCCATGATCTTGGGCTCGGTGTTTGCTTTTCGCGCCACCGAGACTGGCGCAAGGCTGAATCCCATCCTGGCGGTCATCGTTTCGGGCCTGTCGGCCGGTTTGCTGTGGCTGATGGCCCGCAAGAGCCTGGCGGCTTCCAAACTGATTCCCAATCACAGCCTGGATGGGCTGATTGGGCAGGTTGGCACAACCAAGACCGACCTGCGCCCGCAAGGCGCGATCTATGTAAGTGGTGAACAATGGACCGCCAATAGCGTGGAGTATATTCCAGCCGGCAGCCCGGTGCGCGTGGTGCGCAGGAGCGGCCTGGTGTTGGATGTCGAACCTATTTCAATCCCTGATTCCAAATAAGAGGAGAACGAGATGAATGGTGAATTCCTCACCCTGTTGTGCCTAATTGGAGGCATCGTTGTTGTCTTGTTGATCTTCCTGGCCAACGCCATCAAGGTCGTTCCTGAATATCAGCGCCTGGTGGTGTTCCGCCTGGGCCGCAGCCTGGGAGATAAAGGCCCCGGCCTGATCCTGCTCATCCCGGTCATCGACCGCGCTGTGCGTGTGGACTTGCGCGAGCAGGTTCGTGAGATCCCGCAGCAGACCTCGATTACCAAGGATAACGCGCCGATCTCGATCGACTTCATCTGGTACTACAAGGTGCTCTCTCCTACCGATTCCGTGCTGCAGGTAGGTAACTTCGAGCTGGCTGCCCAGGGTATGGCGACCACCACGCTGCGCTCGGTCATCGGCGGTATTTTGCTGGACGATGTGCTTTCGGAGCGTGAGACCATTAACAATATCCTGCGCACCCGTTTGGACGAAGTGACCGGGCGCTGGGGTGTGAAGGTGACCAACGTGGAAATCCGCGAGATCATCCCGCCGCGGGATGTTCAGGACGCGATGAACCGCCAGATGTCCGCCGAGCGCATCCGCCGCGCGGTGGTGACCGAATCGAACGGTACGCGCGAAGCCGCCATCAACGTGGCAGACGGCGAGCGCCAGTCAGCGGTGCTGCGGGCTGAAGGCGAAAAGCAGGCCAACATCCTGCGCGCTGAAGGCGAGAAGCAAGCGCAGTTGCTGCGGGCCGAAGGTTACTCTGCGGCGTTGGAGAAGATCAATGGTGTGGCTACCACGCTCGATCAGCGCAGCATCACCATTCAGTACTTTGAAACGCTCAAGAGCATGGCGGAAAAGCCGTCCACCAAGTACATCTTCCCGATGGAGTTCACCAGCATGATGGGCAGCTTCATCAAAGGCCAGACGGAAAAGTAAGTCTTGGTTTTGGTCGAGAATATAGACTATCAGATTGAGGGCGCCGGCTTGAAGGATTTCAACGCGCTGCGCGCGCTGGAGCAAGTATGCTTCGGAGGCGATGCGTGGCCGTGGATGGATCTGGCCGGCGTCCTCGTCTTGCCCGGGCTGGTGCGTTTGAAGGCCAGCGTGACGGGGCGAATGGTGGGTTTTGTGGGAGGCGACCCGCACCCCGGCGAAGGCGTGGGCTGGATTGCCACGCTGGGGGTGCTTCCGGAGTTCCGGCGTATGGGCATCGCCAAGACCCTGCTGCAAGTTTGCGAGGCGCGCATGGGTTTACCAGTCGTGCGCCTGAGCGTGCGCCGCTCGAATGAGGCTGCCATCAAGCTGTACCACGCTGAGGGTTACCGCCCGGTGGACGTGTGGGTCAAGTATTACTACGATCAGGAAGACGCCCTGGTGCTGGAGAAGAAGCGGTGAGTCTATTTGCGAGTTTCTTGGCGAAATCACCTGACAGCAGATTGCAAGGTGCGCTTGCGTTGACTTTCCCAGGGACTCGATATATACTGAATTTAGTGAAAAGTATCCCTCCACCCATTTACCGTTTCAAAAGAATAGGGGTTCCCGAGCACGCAATGTTGCGTGCTTTTTTGCAATCTGTGGGATTCTGTCGATAAAGGAGTCTTTAAAAAATGGATTCAGGCATGATCGGCAAGATTGATAAAGCCAAGCGTTACGCTCAAGAGCGCAAACGGGTTCATTTCACGGAATTTACGGTTACATTTGACGGTGAGAACAATCCTCATAC
>JAEXTI010000063.1 GCA_023406965.1 Chloroflexota bacterium | reverse complement strand
TCGACACGACCGTGGGGGCGAGATCGGGCGCGGGGATGCTGAAGGAGAAGACGTAATCCGCGGCCATCGCGTCCGGCGGGTCATTGCTGTCATCGTCGGTGATACTCGCAGCAGCAACCGTCACTGTGCAGACATCCGCGGCGCTGAAATCGGGTTCTGGGTTGAGGGTGAAGACTGCGGACGGATTGGACTCGGTTACCGTATAGGTATGAGGGCCGGTATCCGAGCAGGAAATGGTGAACGCATCGGGCGTAACTGCGTTGACCGCTTCGCTAAAGTTCACCACCACGTTGGAGGCGGGGTCGACACCCATTGCGTTATTGGTTGGCGTGGTACTGGTCACGGTTGGGGTGGAATCGGTCATCGGTGTTCCGGTGATGGAAATGTCGTCGATGCCAACCAATTCATCGTTACCAGCTGCGTTTGTAGTGATGATTCGCACCTGAACTAAAGCATTATTATCGGCAGCAGCGGGTAGGTTGGCGCTAACAGCTGTGACCAGCGTTGCCAGGCTAGGGCCCGAAGTGGCGTCCGCAACATACCCTGCGGGCAGATTGGTGAAAGTTCCGGAACTTCCAACGCGATATTGTAAAGCAACCTGCTGAACTGCATTGTCTGCAGAAGCATCAAGGTCACGAAGATTATAAGAAACTTGAATACTGGTTTGCCCCGTTGTGTCGAGATGGATCAAAATGAATGGAGCGTCTGCTGTTCCAGAACCTTGGAAAGCAACAACGTCATCCGCAATATCAACCTCTAATATTCCTCCATTGGTTGCAGTTGGGCTTTGGTTTGCAAATACATTTACAGGGGTTGAAGTACCATCTGCCAAAATGGTTTGAGGATCTGTTCCTGTGGTCGCAGTGAGATCATCGCCCCGGTATCCGATGATGCCTGGAACGGCTGACCAGTTGTCATTAATCGTTATAAGGCTTGTATCGGTCCAGTTTTGACTAAACGGCAGAGTTTGCGCTGTGTTGTTCGCAGAAGCGGAGAAGTTGGGCACCAACAACGCCGCTATCAATAAGAATACGACAAGCTTGTTTAACATCTTGCCTGACTGCATGACATTTCCTCCTGAAAGAAATGAGTGAGATTGATCTTATTGTATACCCTCTTGCCAAAACGGATTGTTAAATCCCGGCGAAAGGATGTTAATGAAATACACCTGAGCGCAAGTCCCCGGCGGGTCTTGCGGGTTGATCGGCGCACCTGACCCGACGGCATGTGACGCGGATCATCACCCTGAGCCAATGTTAAAGACCCGCCGCTACGTCGTTGTTCTGGTCAAGCGGTTGACAGCGGGCGTACAATACAAGTAGGAGTCGATCATGAGTGATGTGGCTGAATTTCTCGACCGGATGACCGCGCCCGCCGAACTGGTGGAGCCGCTGCAGCGCGGCGATTTGCGCTGCGTGGCCTGCGCACACCGTTGCTTGATCCGCCCGGGCAAGCGTGGCATTTGCCAGGTCCGCTTCAACATGGGCGGCGAACTGCGCGTGCCGTGGGGCTATGTAGCGGCGGCCAACGTGGACCCGATTGAGAAGAAGCCTTTCTCGCACCTGCTGCCCGGTTCCAACGCGCTGACTTTTGGCATGTTGGGCTGCGATTTTCACTGCGATTACTGCCAGAACTGGCTCACCTCGCAAACCTTGCGAGACCCGGCGGCGGACGAGGGCGCGGATTACGTTCAGCAAGTGACCGCAGAGCAGTTGGTGAACTACGCCCGCCGGAGCGGGTGCCAGGTGATGGTTTCATCCTATAACGAACCACTCATCACCAGCGAGTGGGCTGTGGAGATTTTCAAGCACGCCAAAGCCGCCGGGCTGGCTTGCGCCTATGTTTCCAACGGCAACGCCACGCCCGAGGCGCTGCGCTACCTGAGCCCTTATCTGGATGCTTACAAGATCGATCTCAAGTCGATGCAAGATAAGAATTACCGGCAGTTGGGCGGGGTGCTGCAGAACGTATTGGACACGATTCGCGCGGCGCACGAACTGGGCCTGTGGGTGGAGGTGGTGACGCTGGTGGTGCCGGGCTTCAACGACAGCCCGGCGGAATTATGGGAGGCGGCGCGTTTCTTGGCTTCGGTTTCTGCCGACATCCCCTGGCATGTGACTGGTTATCATACCGATTACAAGATGGATGCGCCCTCCACGTCCGCCACCACGCTGCGCCAGGCCGCCGAGATTGGCCAGGAGGCCGGGCTGCGCTATGTTTACGCGGGCAATTTGCCGGGACGGGTGGGCACCTACGAGGACACCTTCTGCCCGGGCTGCGGCGAGCGGGCGATCCAGCGGCGCGGGTATGTGGTGCAGGAATACCACCTGACCGGTGAGGGGAAATGTGCGAAGTGCGGCGCAGCCATTGCCGGGCGATGGGCCGCCGACCCGCGCCAGGTGCGCACCGGGGGCAGCGGGATGCCGTTCAGGGCAAGGATTTAGGACGAGGCGGGAAGAATCGGGTAAGGGATCCCGTTGGTTTGACCGTGCGCCGGATTATGGATACGGCGGGGTGATCGTCGGGATGAAGGGTTCGCCTGGGTTGGGGTAGGCTGTGGGCTGCTGAGTAATCACCGATTGTGGCGTGGGGGTGGGCTGCTGGGGTTGTTGAGGCTGTTCCGGTGTGGGTTGAACAGGCTGCTGCTCTTGCGGCACAGGCGTGACGGGGGTGACCAGCGGTAGCCAAGGCGTGGGGGTGGGCGTGGCTTTCAACGAGCGACTGATGTCTTCAACGTAGCCGATGGCCCCCTGGCAGGCAGGCTCCAGGCGAGCGCTGACGTTTTCCCAATTGATGGGCAGCCCGGAATTCTTCACAGCGGTGACCGCGCTGGAAAGGCAGCCGGGTCCGGCGTTGTAGTTGATCAAGGTCAGGCGCCAAAGATCGGTGTAGCTGGTAGTTTGGCCGGGGTCCATGCCGGTGACGTTGCGCAGGATGCGCCCGGTTTGCTCGCAGTTGGCTGTCAGGCTGTGAGCAAAGACTTCCACGCTGTAGTTGGCCTGGGAAATATCGATGCCGGTGGGGCAGTCGGGGCAGGCGGCGTTGACCTTGTTGACCAGCGCGCCGCGCAGAATGCCCTGTTCTTTGGCTTCCAGGTTGCCCCAGCCCAGGTCGCAGTAAGCCTGGTTGAGCACCAGGGGGCAGAATTGATGGAAGAAGTCTGGGTTCCACAGCAGGACCGTGTCTGCGCCGTTTTCAGTGAGCTGGCCCAGCCCGGCTTCGCGGTAGGTGCGGAAGATGCCCGGCCAGATCTGGCTTTCGCGGGCAAAGACGTTTTTGAGCAGTTGGGCGGGCAGCCCAGTATTCTGCGAAGCCTGCCAGATTTCCTGGTCAAAGCGGTTCTGCCATTCGATCAAAGCGGGACCGGCAGCCTCTACGCCGCAGGCCGAGGCCACGTTCACGCCCTGCAAGCCGCCATCCAGGCAAGTGGAAGCGTCTACAACCCCGTTCTGAATGAGCGCCCCGGCCAGGTAGTAATAACCTACGTCGGATTGCAGTTCGGCGGGATCTGAGGGCGAAGAAAGCCATTCAGCCAGCCCGCCCAACTCGGGAAATGCCTGCCAGGTGTCGGCACAAGAGGCGATTTCGGCGCCCACCCACTGGCTGCTGAGTACATCCACGTACCACGCTCCGGGCTGATTGGTGGGGGCCTCTGGATTCGTAAAGTCACCCCAGGGCACCAGACGAACTTTGGCGGTGTAGTGTTCGCTGGAGTCGCCGTAGCTGGAATCACCCCAAAATTCCATGTCCACGCCGTCGGTGTTGGTGGGGGGCAGAGGCAGCCTGCACTCGTTCCCCGCGCACTGGAACGGTTCTCCATTTAAGTTCCCCTGGATGGAGATGATGGCTTCATTCGGCAGGGGTTCTTCGCCGGTCAGGCGCAGTGCGGGCAAGGTGGTACAGCGACCATCTACCGGGTTGCAGTCGACTACCTCGATCCACACTTTGGGGAGGGGTAGTTCCACTTCGATGATGCGCTGGAAATCCTCGCTGCCCAGACTGAGGGCATAGAGGCCGGGACACTGCGCCGAGGCGTCGCCGGTGGTGCAAGGCAGGCTTTTCAACCACTCGGTGGCAATGGGTTTGCCGCACAAGCCCTCAATCTCATTATAGGTGGGGATGTTTTCGTGTTCGACGGGCAGCTCGCAGACGATGGTAATGTCTTTATAGCGAACCAGCCACCAGAAATGGCGGGTGACCTGGACGGAAATTTGGGCGATGCGCGGGGGCTTGTCGGGGGGCGGGCTTTCTTCAGCCAGAGCCGGGCGAGCGGCGACAAACCATCCTGCCAACAGGCAGATGATGACAAGCACCGGCCAGGCCTTGCGCGTCAGGAACATTGGTTGATTATTCCCATATTGGACTCATACAACTTCTACCATTATAATGAATTTCTCGAATCTGGCTGCGTTTTTAAGAAAATTGCAATGTAAGTGTATGGTAATTTTAACACGCAAGCCGGGTAGAATAAACAGAGATGGATCGTTCTCTGGGAGTGGCAGGTGTCTCTAGGCCATTCCTGGTGGGTCAGGTTGTCTTACTCACAGCGACAACCGGTTCACTGGAGACGTGAACCGGCATGGGGATGACAATCGTTTATAATTCGGTTAGAAAAAAGTTAGGCCTTTAACGACTCTTTTTTGCGTCTCATCCGTTTAATATATATAAGGCCTTCTGATGGAGCTGCATGCGGAACCAGAACGTCAGTGAATTGATCGCAAGTGCTCAGCAAGGCGACTCGAGGGCAACAGGTCAATTATATGAAATGAATTACGCCAGCATCTACCGGTACCTGTACTATCGGACCGGCGAGGTGCAGGTGGCTGAGGACCTGACCGCAGAAGTCTTCCTGAAAATGGTTCAGGCCTTACCTGCTTATCGGCAGACCAATAGTACCTTTAGAACCTGGTTGTTTCAGATCGCGCGAAACCTGGCCGTTGATTATTACCGGCGAACTTCGACCCATGGCACAGTACCGCTGGATGATGAAGGTACGATGGGCCAGGATGGGGTGGATGAAACTGTGGATGTGATCATCACCCGCCAGACACTGCAAGATTCACTCAGCAAGTTGGGAGATATTCAACGCGACGTGATTGTGTTGCGCTTTGTTGAGGGTTTATCTCTTGAAGAAGTAGCGGAGGTGTTGCACAGGAGTGAAGACGCGATCAAAGGTTTGCAGCGGAGAGGATTGTCGCTCATGCGACAAATACTGCTGCAAATGGAGGGCGGCAATGACTTATCTGGATAATTTATTAGAAGAATGTTTACGTGATCTCGACCGCGGGGCGCCGCTCGAAAAGGTGGTTCAGCGCGTGCCCTCGGAAGCAGCAGAAATTTT
>JAEXTI010000019.1 GCA_023406965.1 Chloroflexota bacterium | reverse complement strand
CGATCAATCAGGATGCCAACGAACACCCCGGCCTGCTCAAAGAGCTGGTTACAAACATAGGTTATAAACGGCGCTCCCTTTCCCGGGGGCGGGACAAACAGCTCGAGCGATGGCGAAAGCTGCTGGTGGGGTTGGATGAACTCTTCTACCACCGCGGGTTGGGTGAATAAATGGTCTTGCTCGGCCAGGCGGTCGCGGATCGCCGTCTCGGACAGGCCCTCTTGCGCGTAGAAAAAGCAATTGCCCACGCCCCCACCGCCCCGATCATACTTCGCTACGCAGCTTTGCCCGCGCGCCAGGAAGGAAAGAATGATCCGAACGATTTCATCGATTCCGTGGCTGATAAATCCCATAGGCAACATGCTGCGGTCGTTGAGCCATTCTGAGGCGAGCAAGCGGAAACCGATCTTAGTGTCCACGTAATCTCGTACCCACAGATCTTGTGGGGCGGGGCTTTCGGGCAGGGACACGCTCAAGCCGTGGTCTCGGCGCAATGCTTCGGCCAATTGGTAGACCTCGGGCGTCGAGACATAAGGCACGATTTGCAATGTACGCCGGCTGCCCGCATATTCAACGACCCGCCGCAAGACCTGTTCGTCGCGCAGCACATCCAGGCACAATTGGTCGGATACAAATTCAGGGGAAAGCGTCTCGGTGCCGGGGCAGCCCCAGCGGTGACACAGCGCTGCGGCTTCATCTACCGGAGTCGAGGTGACGACCAGCTTGGGATCCCCCAACCAGTACAGGTCGCGGTCGGCAAATTTGCGCGAGTGCCTCAGGCACGGGTTGCCCAGGTGATCCAGAAAACCGGCAAACAACTCGAGGTAGTTGCAGACTACCACCAGTGGTAAGTCGGGATCGATATGCTGCTGGCGCTGAGTATGGAATCGGAATAATTCTTCCCTCTCAACCAGCCCCCCATGGGTTAACATAGACATGTGTCCCTATTCGGACTGCTGGCGTGTGCGCCGGCTGCGCAGATCAGAGGCTTTCGACTGCAGATCCCGGAAGAAATCGGTGTCCACAATCTCATTCACCTGGCGCATCCGTTTGGTGTCATCAATCTCGATGCGTAGTTTGGCCACTTCGACGCGCAGCGACTGCTCGCGTTGATAGATCTTATGCACCATCGCTGAGAACACATCGGCTAACATACCGATCTCATCCCGCGTGCGGCCCGACGATACGTTCGAGAAATCCTGCTCATAGTCGCCCTCCCCGACTCGAGCGGCCTTTTTGGTCAAGTTTTGAATGGGGCGAATCAGAACCCCCGAAACAAGCATTACCAGGACGAAGATGGCTCCATAGGTGACTGCAAAAGCCACGCCGATGGTATCCAGAATTTTGCTGCGCACCTGTTCCACATATTCGGCCTGGAAATCGACGCCAATAGCGCCCACGGTTTTACCGGCGGAATCTTTAATAGGCGCATACGCCGATACCCAGCGGCCCCAATCATCTGCGTAGATGGCCAATTTGCCCTTTTCTTCAGAGAATTCTAGCCCGCCCAACCCAGGCACGTCCCGGTCGCCCACATAGCTCTGCTTGAACAGCGAAGAACGCTCGGGAATATAGCGAGCGGCCAGATCCACCAGAAAGATGCCTTCCTTGCTACTGGACCCTACCACGAACATATACGGCCAGGCGCGCGGCTCAACATGATGAACCGTGTCGAACCAATCCATAAATTCAACATAGCGCGGATCGTCCGAATAGCCCGCAGCGTTGGGCTCTCCCTCGGCGTTGAGCGCCACCAGGGTATCACCATCTACTTTTGCGGCGGCGGCCTGAATGGTGCTCTGCAAATCTTCCTTGATCCTGGCCAAGGCCAGATCCGTGGAGAAGGTGTAGAACCAGTAAAAGGCCAGGCCAAACACCGCACTAAACAGCAGTGTGAACCAGAGAATTAATTTCCAGCGCAAGCTCATAAAGCGAACTTGCGGCGTGGTTTTTACATCCAATTTTTTCTGATCCGTCGCTTGAAGGCCCATAAAACTCCTCACCTAAAAATCTAATTTATCCAGTACTGAGCTGGTGCTGCGCTGGCGGCGCTTCAACCGCCAATTCAACAGGCTGCTCTCGTAAGTTTCACGCATTTTGACCACAAAGAACACAGCCAGCGCGGCGCCGCCCAGGGCAACCGCCAGGTAGGCCAAATGATATTGCCAGCCAAAGCGCACCCCCAGAGCCACAATTGCCCCGGTGATGAGACAGGCCAGGATGGTGCCAATGGCAGGCAGATAACTGGTCAAGAAAGTTGAGACGCGCCCGCGGCGCTCTTCAGGCACCAGTGCCTGGAAAGCCTTGAGAGTCGAGTCGAAGATCGTATCGCGCAGCAGCTTGACCAGCAACATCGCCGCCACAGCCATCGACGCACCCGGGACCAGCAGCATTCCCACCACGCCCAGGAAAGCCACCCCCGGGAAAAAGAAGAAGGTGTCTTTCAGATTCATCTTCTGCAACAGCCGCCCCGTTACCAGGGCCTGAATGGCAAAGGAGATGATCGTCACAGCCAGCGTGTACAGGCTGAAAAAGCGTTGGTAGGTTTCTTGCCCTGAAAAGGCGGCATCGGTGACTACATAGAAGCGAAACTCAACGATCGTGTCCACCAATGCCAGCGCCAGGATGGCCAGGGTAAGATAGCGGAAGGAAGTCACCCCGCGCACAAAATCCCAACCTTCACGCAAGGTTTCGGCGATGGTCTCACGCGGCTGAGCCACCTTGCGCACGGCCACCGAGCGCAGCCCATTGGTGAGCAGCAGGTAGGCCAGCAAGTAGATGACCACGTTGAGATACAGGATGTCTTCAATGGGCAGGCTCAGGCGAGCAAACAAGCCTGGGCTGAGAGCCGCCACAGCCGTGCCGAGCAAGATGCCCACAAAATTCCAACTGGAAATGAGCGGGAACAGGCGCTTGCTTTGCGCCATCGAACTCACGTCATTCGCCATTACCCAGAAGATCATCGGGAAGAAGATGAACTGCTGCTCCACCACCAGGTACATAACCGAGTAGTTCAGCCAGCCGGGAGCCTTGAAGTAAAACATGATCCGCAGCAAAACAAAAATCGCCGCAAAGATCAACGTCATGGTAGACATGAGCTTGATGCGGTTAAACTTATCTACCACCAGCGACTGTAACGCCCCCACCGCCATCACCAGTGCGTAATCGATGCCGATGATCAACAGCATCTGGTTCACGCCACCTTCACTGAGGAAACCGCTGACCGCCACAATTCCAGCCACCTGACGGGCCAGGGAGTTTAGCATCAAAAACGATCCCAGTACCAATAAGAGCCGGTCTTCACCCGGCTGTAAGCGGAACAGACGGCTAATTAATCCCATAAATATCCTGGCTACGGTCTAAGCGAGAACGCGAGTGGCAAGTTGTTTATAAAGTTTGGTCACCGGATGGTCTGGATAGCGCATGGAGAAAATGGACGCGCTCGCCAGTGTCATGAGATCGTCCGAGTGCGGGATGACCGCTGCCACCTCGCAGCCGTAGGTCTTCTCGACCCGCTCTTTGATCTCCTGCAGGTCAAACACTGCCGGAGCTTTGTTGACCAGAATCAGCATTTGGGGCACGTCCAGCTTGCGAGCCACGTCCACGGTCACGCCCGTGCCCTGGTAGTCCTGCGAGTCGGGGCGCATGATGAGCACCAGCGTGTCGGAAATGGCGATGGATAGGAGGGTTTCCTCGTTCAGTCCTGGATGCGTGTCAATCACCAGCACATCCAGCTTGAGCCGTTCGATCAAATCCTGGAAGCCGTCATTGAGCAGGCCAACATCGTAGCCCTCGCGCAGGACGCGGGCAATTTCGCCCGGCTTGATGCTGGATGGAACCAGAAAGATCTTGCCCTTAACGGGTGTGCCCAGCAAATCAGTTACATCGTGGGCGCATTCTTCGATATCGCATTTGCCCCACAGGTAATCGTTCAAGGAGTGGCCCATCATCTTGTCATCCATGCCGAAAATGACATGGATACCTGGCGAAGCAATATCAGTGTCCACCACGCCGACGCGGAGACCCTGGGCGGCAAACAAATAGGTCAGGTTTGCGCTGGTGTTAGATTTGCCTGTCCCGCCGCGGAATGAATGGACGGAAATGATTTTGGACATTCGACTTCCTCCAATGTCTGGATTGTATGTTCAGTTCGGGAAATTACTACTTGTTCGGAATATTAACAAATAGAAACACAATAATTATACAAGCATTTCCTCTGATTAATAGTTGAGAGTTCGTTACCGTTAAGAAGCTGGAAGGTGGTTCTCTTAAAAAGGCCCTTCGCTCGGCTTTGAACATGTTATAATTTCTCGA